>JAQWRB010000076.1 GCA_029243935.1 Alphaproteobacteria bacterium | reverse complement strand
TAGCACTTAATTATAAATTTATAAGGAATTAACAATGACTTTAATAAGATGGATATTAGGAATAATTATTTTATCCTTAGATTTTCTCACTAGACCAAAGTCGATGAAAAGAGATCCTAATACACAAAACAAAATTAATGAGATAACAAAAAATATGAGCCTATACCAATATAAAGCTTGTCCTTTTTGTGTAAAAGTTAGAAGAAAATTAAGAAAATATTCTCTTAATATTGAGTTAAAAGATGCTAAAAATAATAATACTAATAAAAATGATTTAAAAACTTTAGGAGGAAAATTAAAAGTTCCTTGCCTAAGAATAGAAAATAATAAAAGTGATATTCAATGGTTATATGAATCAAAAGATATTATTAATTTTTTAGAAAATAAATTGCAGTTAACAAATAATTAGAAGAGAACAGAAATGATAAATGAATTAAAAGAGAAATATTTCAATTTAAATAACATTAAAATATATGCAAAGGAAATTGGGGAAGGGCCTCTAGTAATTATGGTCCACGGCTGGCCTGAATCATGGTATTCGTGGCGACACCAATTAAAACCTATTGCAGACTTGGGCTATAAAATTCTAGCAATAGATGTTCGTGGCTATGGACAAAGCTCTAAACCATATGAAGTAGAACACTACGATATGCTCTCTTTGGTCGGAGATATTATTAATATAATAAATGCAGAGAATAAAGAAAATGCCATTCTAATAGGGCATGATTGGGGAGCGCCTATCTGCTGGACAGCTGCAGCATTACATCCCGAAAAGATTAGAGCTGTAATAGGCTTGAGTGTACCTCATGCAAGACGAGGAAATGTTTCAAATTCTGAATTATGGAGAAAAATTTATAAAGACAACTTTTTTTATCAAACTTATTTTGAAAAAGAAGGTGTTGCAGAAGAAGAGCTTGAAAGAGATATTGGAATATCACTCAGAAAAATATATTATTGGATTTCTGCAGAAGGTCATGATGCTAAAGTAAGGACTAACTTTGACAAAGATAGTGCATTATTAGATGGACTTATAGACCCAGAACCATTTCCTAATTGGTTAACTAAAGAAGACTTAAATTTTTATATAAACGAATTTAAAAATAGTGGTTTTAGAGGTCCAATAAATAGATATAGGAACCAAGATAGAGATTGGGCGAATATTCCAGAGCTATCTGACCTTAAAATAGAGGTCCCTAGTTTTTTTATTGGTGGAGGCAAAGATAGCGTTAGAAAATTTATAAAAGGATATGACTTTTATGAAAACCCAGGAAAACATTGTAATGATTTTTATGGCAAACTTATTATTGATCAAGCAGGGCACTGGGTTCAACAAGAAGCTCCAATAGAAACAACAAAAGGAGTAACTGACTTTTTAAAAAAATTAGAGGAAAAGAATAAATGATAATTACTGATATCAAAACTACACTACTTTCCGTACCATATGAGGATCCACCTAAAATTGGTTTTATTGATATTGGAAACATAGATCTCTTAATAGTAGAGATTGAAACATCCTCTGGGTTAGTAGGAATGGGCTACTTACATCCATTGATGGGTGGATTACAAACCATTGAAATGTGCATTCATGAAATGCTCAAACCTCTATTAATTGGAAAAAAAGCGTCAGAAGTTGAATCGCTATGGAAAGCAATGTGGAATGCAACATTTATTCAGGGCAGAATGGGTATTACTATAATGGCGATGTCTGCGCTTGATATTGCATTATGGGATTTAGTAGGTAAAAATAATAGTCAGCCTTTATGGAAATTATGGGGTGGAAGCAATACGCCTCTGCCTGTTTATGGATCAGGTTGCTATAGAGGTCTAGGCCATGATGGTATGATAGAAAAAGCTAAAAGATTTGTTGCAGAAGGTTATAAAGCTATAAAAATGCAAGTAGCATGGGGCTTCACACATGATGAAGATGTTGTAAATGTAAGAGATATGCGCCAAGAACTAGGTGATAATATTAAGAT
>JAQWRB010000064.1 GCA_029243935.1 Alphaproteobacteria bacterium | reverse complement strand
TTTAATATTATATTTGTTATGGGATGGAAAGATTAAACTATTCTTTTATAAGTTGCTTTAAGGATAGTAAAATATCTTTATCTGCGTCCACTAAGTCTATGGCATTTAATTCTTCATAAGAAAAAAATTTTGTTTCTTGTTTCTCTTTAGAAAAAATTTTACCAGACCATATTTTTAAAATGAATATAGGCATCAATAAATGAAAATCACTATATGAATAACTAATAAAATTAAATGGTATCAAATCTTTAATATTAATTTTTATACCTATTTCTTCAAATAACTCTCTTTTAATAGCCTTTTCTGGAGTTTCATAATTTTCTATTTTTCCACCTGGCAATTCCCATAAACCAACCATAGTCTTATCTTTCGGTCGTTTTTGAAAAAAAATTCTTTTATCTTTGATCAAAACTGCAGAAACTACTATTAATAGTGGTTTTTTATACATCAAAATATACCTATACTTTACTTATATACTTTGTGTTAATATATATTATGAATAAAAAATATACTTTTCTCATATTACTAATAATATTATTAACATTTATTAAAATTACTTTAGTACATTCAATAGAAGAAAAAGGTCTATTTTGTAAAGGCATATATTGGTCAAAACACAAACCAGAATATGCAGAATGGAGTATTACTAAAGGTGTACCTAAATATAACATTAACTTTAAAATTAATACTTTAACAAAAATAGCAAAATTTTCTATACGAAAAGCTAACGGTGGAAGCATTATTGGAACAGGTGGGTGGGATAAAAAAACAGGAGAAAAAAGTTCATTAACTATTTTCTATTCATTAACTAATAAAATATTTAGGATGCAAAGTCGCTATTCAGACACGAGAGTAGAAGGAAAATGCATAGGAAAAATAAATCTATGATCTATAATCAGCATTAATTTTAATATACTCTTGCGTTAAATCACAAGTCCATATTGTAGACTTTTCTTTCCCCATTCCCATATCTATGTCAATAACTATATTTTTATTTTTCATCTTTTTTGCAACTACTTCTTCTTTATAATTAGGAATAAGAATACCTTTATCTGTGATTTTTACTTTATTAATAGCTATAGATATTTTATTCTGTATCAAAGGACTTCCAGATTTTCCTATAGCCATTATAATTCTACCCCAATTAGGGTCTTCGCCAGCTATGGCCGTCTTAACTAAAGAAGAATTAGCTATTGCAAGACCAATATTTCTTGCTATTTTTTGAGATTTAACTGAACTAACATTAATAGTTATAAACTTACTAGCACCTTCTCCATCACATACAATTTGTTGAGCTAAACTTTGCAATACTTTATCTAATGCCTCTCTAAAAAAGTTTAACCTTTTATCTCCAATAGTTTTGATACTTCTATTTAAAGATATAGAAGGTGAAGAAAACAAAAGACAGGTATCAGAAGTTGAAGTATCACCATCGACAGTTATTGAATTAAAAGATTTTTCTACAGCTTCTTTTAATAAAATATTAAGAATGTTAGCAGATAAAGGTAAATCCGTGAAAATAAAGCCCAGCATAGTGCCCATATTGGGAAATATCATACCTGAGCCTTTTGCAATTCCTACAACATTAAATTGTTTGTCTTCAATTTTAAATTTAGATTTAGCTCCTTTTATAAAGGTATCAGTTGTACATATAGATTCTGCAACTTCTTTCCAGGAAGATGCTTTCTGCTTTATTAATTTTGGAATAGCAGCAGTAATAATATTTTCATTTAAAAACTCTCCTATCACGCCGGTAGAACATACATATACTTCATTCTTTTTACAGCCTATATGATTTACAATTGCATTAACGGTCTTTTTTACTGTTTCCATACCTTTATCGCCAGTATGAGCATTAGCATTTCCAGAATTCACTATTAAAGCTCTAGCTTTACCAATATTTCTTATTTTTTTACACCATATTACTGGAGCTGAAGGAGTTTGAGACCTTGTAACAACGCAGGCTACATTAGTTTCTTTAGTCATATAAATCAAACTGAGATCAAGTTTATCCTTATATCTAATTCCAGAATGGATACACGCAAGTCTAATACCTTTAATTTTAGGTAAATTTGGGAATAACTTTGGCGCTAAAGGAGATTTTTTTAACATCTTTGGTAAATCTACTATCTTTCTTTTAATTAAATTATAGTATAAAATAAGTAATTAATTTATAAACTAATGACAAATAAAAATGCACTAAAATTTAAAATAAATTTAAATTAACTATAAATATAGGAAGCTTTATATGCTAAATAATATAGCAAGAAAATTTTTTGGTACTCCTAATGACAGATATCTAAAAAAAATAAATTTATTATTAGAAGAAGTAAATAAACTAGAACCTGAAGTTGAAAAACTATCTGATGATGAATTAAAAAATACTACTCTGAAACTTAAGGAATTATATTCTTCTCATAATAATTTGGATGCATTATTACCAGAAGCATTTGCGACAGTTAGAGAAGCAGCCAAAAGAACATTAGGACAGAGGCATTATGATGCACAGATAATTGGCGGCATAGTATTACATCAAGGAAAAATATCTGAGATGAAAACTGGAGAAGGAAAAACTTTAGTTTCAACTTTATCTGCCTATCTTAATGCTATTACAGGAAATGGTGTGCATGTAGTAACAGTAAATGATTACCTAGCAAGTAGAGATAGTGAATGGATGGGTAAAATTTATAAGTTTTTAGGATTATCAGTAGGATGTATAATTCCAAACATTGAAGATGAAGAAAGGAAAAATGCTTATAATTGTGATATTACTTATGCTACCAATAATGAGCTAGGTTTCGATTTTCTAAGAGATAATATGAAATTCTCATTTGAACAAATGGTTCAACGTCCATTTAGCTACGCAATAGTTGATGAAGTTGATTCTATTTTAATTGATGAAGCAAGAACTCCACTTATAATTTCAGGACCAACTGAAGACAATTCAGAGTTATATACAAAAATTAATACGTTAATTCCTTTATTAAAAGAAGAGGATATTGAAATTGATGAAAAAACAAAAAGTGTTAACTTAACAGAAATAGGCAATGAAAATATAGAGAAAATACTAAAAGATAAATTATTGCTCAAAGGAGAAAATTTATACGAGCCAGAAAATGTAAGTATGGTTCATCATATAAACCAAGCCATTAGAGCTAATAAATTATTTGAAAAAGATACGGACTATATTGTTAGCGATAATAAAGTAGTAATTATTGATGAGTTTACAGGACGGATGATGGAAGGGAGAAGATTCTCAGATGGTCTTCACCAAGCACTAGAAGCAAAAGAAAAAGTCTCCATAAAAAATGAAAATCAAACTTTAGCATCTGTAACATTTCAAAATTATTTTAGAATGTACCCTAAACTATCTGGCATGACTGGAACTGCCTTAACTGAAGCCAATGAATTTATGGAGATATATAATTTAGAGGTTATATCAATTCCTACACATAAAAATATGATAAGAATTGATCATAATGATGAGGTTTATAGAACTGCTGAAGAAAAATGGGAAGCTGTCATTGAAAATATTAAGAAGGCAAATACTAAGAAGCAGCCAGTTTTAGTTGGAACTACCAGTATAGAAAAATCTGAAATGTTATCAACCTTATTAAAAAAACAAAAAATTAAACATAATGTTTTAAACGCAAGAAATCATGCAGAAGAAGCTAATATTATTGCCTTGGCTGGAGCAACAGGCGCCGTAACAATAGCTACCAATATGGCTGGCAGAGGCACAGATATCCAACTAGGCGGCAACAAAGATGTCATAGCTATATTTAATCCTAATCAATTAGATAAAATACCAAAAAATAAAGAATTAGCTATAGAAGCAGGTGGATTATTAGTAATTGGA
>JAQWRB010000058.1 GCA_029243935.1 Alphaproteobacteria bacterium | reverse complement strand
ATCCATACCTTCTTGGGTGGCACATCTGTTTGCCAGAAAACATCGATTGGTATACCTCCTCTAGGATAAAAATATCCTCCAATTCTTAACCAGACAGGCTTAATTTCTTTTTCTATTCTTTTGGCTATATATAAAGTTATATCTTCATGAAAGGCACCATGATTTCTAAAAGATTGAATAAATAATTTAAATGATTTTGATTCTAAGAGGTATTTATTAGGAATATAATCTAATATAATATGTGCAAAATCAGGCTGTCCTGTAACAGGACACAATGACGTAAATTCTGGAGCACTAAAACGTGCTACATATAATCTATCAGCATGTGGGTTTTTTACTTTCTCTAAAACTGCTTTATCTGGACTATCAGCAAATACGGCTTTCTTTCCTAATTGCTTAATTTTATCCATTTTCTAAAGGCCCATCATATATACATCCTTCACCACTTTGATCTCTATGAACTTCAATTTTTTTTAAGTTTGAAAATTTTAAAATTAATTTGCCCCATATAAATATACATAACCCCTCTAAAGTAGGGTTCTCTAGGCCTTTAACATTGTTTAAAGTATGATGATCAAGTAGGTTTTTTATTTCTCCACACTGCTCAGATACGTAACCCAAATCAGTTATCATATTATTTTTCTTTAAAGGTTCTCCTTCAATCCATACCCTTGCCCTAAAAGAATGTCCATGAATTCTGCCATAAGGATGATCTTCTGCGTATCCATCCAAAACATGCGCTGCATCAAAAGTAAAATCTCTATAAATTAACATCTAATTACTACCTAATTCCAATCACTTTATGAGTTTGTAGTGATAATCTCCATCTAGGATTTTTCATACAATAATCTAAAGTTAAATTTGTATTATGAACCTTTAACGCTCCATCCATCGGCTGTAAACTAAAATTTTTAAAAGCATACTTTTCAAAACTTCTAGGTTTAACTCCTGTTTGAGGATAAACCAATTTTAATTCATCTCCACTAGTTTGAATTATCTTGTTTCCCGCTTTTGGGCTAACACAAATCCAATCAATTTCTCTTGGAACTTTTATTGTTCCGTTTGTTTCTATAGCAATTTCACAATCGTATTTTTTTAATGTATTAATTAAACAATTATCAACTTGTAGCATTGGTTCTCCACCCGTTAATACTACAAATGGCCTTTCATCAGAAGGCCAGTACGATATAATAGTTTGTGCCAATTTATTTGCATCTATGAATTTTCCACCTCCCTCTCCATTTGTACCTACAAAATCTGTATCACAGAATGAGCATTTAGCAGTTTTCCTATTTTCTTCCCTACCATTCCATAAATTACATCCAGAAAAGCGGCAAAAAACAGAAGCTCTTCCTGTATGAACACCCTCACCTTGCACTGTATAAAAAATTTCTTTAATAGAATATATCACTTATTTTTCAACCATTTATTATACCCATTTTTTCTTAATATACAGGCAGGACAAATACCACAACCATATCCCCACTCATATAAATTAGATCTATCACCAATATAACAAGTATGTGTATCAAACTTAAGGAGTTTATGAAATTTCTCCCCACCAAGATTATAACTAAGATCCCAGATATCAGATTTATTCATATCCATCAAAGGTGTATGAATAATGACTGTTCGATCAAGGCCCAATGATAAAGCTTTAGCTTGAGCATCTATCGTCTCTCTTCTGCAATCTGGATACCCGGAATAATCTGTATCACACATACCACCAATTAAATTAAAAATATTTCTTCTCCAGCCTATTGCTGAAGCCATATTAAAAAATATTAAATTTCTTCCTGGGACAAAAGTACTTGGCAATCCATTAGCTTTAATAAAAATCTCAGAATTACTTGTAAGCGCGGTTTCTGATAATAAGCCTAAAGCAGGTATATCTATAACATGATCTTCTCCAAGAATATTTTTATATCTAGGAAATATTTCTTTAATTTTAATTAATATTGTTTTTCTGCATTTCATTTCAATTAAGTGTCTTTGATTATAATTAAATCCTACTGTTTCTACATGTTCAAAATTCTTACATGCCCAAAGTAAAGATACAGTACTATCTTGCCCACCTGAAAATAAAACTAATGCTGATTTATCTATCAATTTTAACCTTAATATCTATTAAAAAAAAATATATTATATATACAATCTATATGCTAAATATATAAGTATCTAAATTATTTTTTGGGAGGCATCAATGAATCGAAGAAATTTTATTAAATTAAGCTCATCAATAAGCATTACTACTATAACTGGATTATATTTACCTAAGGCAGTATTTGCTGATACGGATATTATAAATAGCTCTTTAGCTGGAAAAGTATTTTATACAGAAAATAATCCTGGAAGATGGGCTAAAAAAGTAAATGGCCATTTACCCACTTTTATAAAAGACAATAATAATATTGAGATCACAACTGGACATGAAATGAATGGTTATGAACATTATATAATTAAACATATGTTATTTGATGAAAGTTTTAACCTTATTAGAGAAATTATGTTTAATCCCGAAAATGATTCACCAATTTCTAATCATGATATAAGCCAATTAAAAAATAAAATATATGCATTAAGCCTATGTAATAAACATGACGCATGGCTAAATGCATATAATATATAAAGATTAAAGTGGTTAAAAAATATATTTTATATTTTTTAGCTATATTTTATTTTTTTATTTTCAATAATGCTGCTTTCTCACAAAAATGGAATGTAACAGTTGAAGGGTATTTATCCGGTATCAAAGTAGGAGAATCAAAGGCTGTATTTAAATTAGATGCTTTTAATTATAGCCTTAAAGTCAATTCAACCACTACTGGTATAACTAAATTGTTTTACCCTTGGAAACAAGAAATAAAAATTTCAGGTAAAATAGAGAACAATAATATTAAACCATCATTTTATAATATCAGTGATATAAGAGATAATAAATCTGGTCATATGGAGATTATATATAAAAATAGTATACCAATTATAAAATCATCTTTTCCTGACCATAATAACGACACAAGAAGAGAAAAAGTTTCAAAAAAATTACTATTAAACTCTTTAGACCCTGTTAATTCATTAATATTATTGGGATTATTGAGTAATAAAACTAATAATTGTAATCATGAAATAGAAATCTTTGACGGAAGAAGAAGATTTAATTTAAAATATTCTTTAATTGAAATGAACACAGATGCAATTACTTGCAAACTAAATATTATTAGAATAGCTGGATACAGCAAAAAAGAACTTAAAAAGCATCCTAAAGAAGGAATTTTAATACTAAAAAAATTATCTAATACTAATAATTTTTATTTTCCAACTAAGGTTAGAATACCTCTCGTAATTGGTTCTTTTTATGTTACTTTAAATACAAACTTAATATTGCAATAGTAGATAACTTTATTTAATATAAGATTTTGTATATGTTCATAAACCATCATTATACTAAATATTTAAATAAGGAGATAAACCATTGAAGGCTCTAGTATGTAAAGAATTTGGTCCAGCAGAAAATTTAAAAGTTGAAGAAATAGATGATCCTATTCTAAGCCCAGAAGAAGTATGTATTAAAGTACATGCGGCAGGAGTAAACTTTCCTGACATATTAATGGTAGAAGGAAAATATCAAGTTAAACCAGCTTTTCCTTTTGCACCAGGAGCAGAAGCTGCAGGTGAAATAGTGGCTATTGGTGAAAATGTAGAAAATTATAAAATTGGACAAAGAGTTATTGCAATGACGGGTCATGGTTCATTTGCTGAATTAGTTAAAACAACTCAAAAAAAATTAATTCCTTTAACTGATAAAGTAGATTATGAGACAGCCTCAATCTTACCTATGGTATATGGAACATCTGCTCATGCACTAATTCAAAGAGGTAAATTAAAAAAAAATGAGACATTACTGGTGCATGGAGCGGCTGGAGGAGTTGGGCTAGCTGCTGTAGAAATAGGTAAAGCTATGGGAGCTAAAGTTATTGCTACAGCAAGCACAGATGAAAAATGTCAGGTGGCTAAAGAACATGGAGCAGATGAAATAATAAACTATTCTAGTGGGGAATTTAAAGAAATAGTAAAGTCAATGACAGATGGTAAAGGAGCTGATGTAATTTATGATCCAGTAGGAGGAGATGTCTTTGATCAATCTCTTAGGTGTATTGCTTGGGAAGGAAGATTATTAGTAATTGGCTTTACATCTGGAAGAATACCTTCAGCGCCAGCTAACTTAGCTTTGTTAAAATCCTGTGCAATAGTTGGAGTCTTTTGGGGCGCATTTGTTGAAAGAACACCTCATCTAAATTTAGAAAATTTTGATAAACTCTATGAATGGATTGAGGCAGGCTATATTAAACCTAGAATATCTATGAAAGTGCCACTAGAAAAAACTCTAGATGCTATGAAAGCTATAGCTAACAGAGAAATTATAGGAAAAGCCATAGTAAAAATTTAATTATAATGTAGATACAAAGCTTAAAAGTGTTTCTATAACTTCTTCAGGTCTTTCTTGTTGAACCCAATGCCCTGCATTTTCAATAAGTAAAATTTTTTGCATTTTAGAACAAGCTATATTTGCCATATTTTCTAGTGCATTTGGTTTTTGATATATACCCCAGTCTTTTTTACCTGCAATAAATAATGATGGTACTGATATTTTTATACCACTATATATTTCTAATCTTGATCTAACATTACTATCAATCATACATCTATACCAATTTAGTCCTCCCTGAAATCCAGTTTTATTATAAACAGCTATATAATATTCTAATTCTTCATTTTTTAACCATGTGCAGTTTTTTATTTCTTCTTCAGATGGCATTTCTAAATTAACTTGTTCTGCCATATTTAATCCATAATCCATTACATAATAGCCTGGTAATTTTTCTAATTCAGAAGCTTTCCATCCATTTAATTTAAATGGTACATTATTTTTCCAATCCGCACTTTTTACATGGTAATATGCTCTTAAGAAGTTTTTAAGTCCCTGTTTAGAAGTCATCATATCGTTATTTGCCTGATCA
>JAQWRB010000037.1 GCA_029243935.1 Alphaproteobacteria bacterium | reverse complement strand
TCCAATTTCTATAATCGAAAAAAATAAACCACCTGCAATACCAATATTATTATAAGAAATATCTTTTGTTTCTGATAGGTGATTTAAAATTATAGCAATTAGAGAACCTGTAGACATACCTAAAAAGAAAAGCCCTATTATAAAAATAATTAGATTGTTTGATTGAAGTAATAATAAGGAGAAAGCAGCATTAATAAATAAGAGAGTAAGTATTTTAATACGGGTATCATTATTAGTAAATCTGGGAATTGTTAAGGCAGATACTATACCTATTACTATAGGAATAGTTGCTAATAAACTAGAAAGACTAATACTAATACCTTTTGAAAATAAAATTTTTGGAAGCCATCCTCCAAGTCCATGTACTAGAAACATTGTGCAAGTTCCAAGTATCAATATTATTAAAAATCTTTTTTTTATAATTATAAGTTTAAACTCAGAAACACTTTTCGAAATATTCAGAATAGTATCTTTTTGTTTATTTAGAATAGGTCTTTTTTTAACAATGATAAGCCATATAAATCCTGATAATAAAGGAACTAAGCTATAAAAATAATAAACTAATTTCCAATTACTATTTAAAAAAGGCATTAATACAGAGTTCATAGTTGATAGTGAAATTATGCCACCAAACATTGGCCCAGTAAATAAAATTCCCATTGATATAGCTCTATTTTTTTGACTTTTCCAGAGACTGGAAGCTTTAGGAGCCCCTATTGAAATTAGAGGCCCGCCGATTCCAAATAAAGCAACTGCTACCCACATTTGGTAAAAATTATTAGATAGCCCTCTTGATACTAAAGATAATGTAATCATCATAGCTGCAATAAAAATTGATACTTTTAAACCATATTTATCTAAAATAAATCCTGCTGGTAATGCAAAAAGCATATAAGTAAATTGCCAGGCTCCTAGTATTAGTCCCATTTGTTTATATGATATATTTAAATCATTAGTAATATAAGGTACAATTGGTGCAATGGAAGACACTGCATATCCAAAAGAAAAATATATTAGCCATAAGCCAAATATAATAGACCAACTTTGATTATCATTATGTGGTTGTTTAGTTATCATATAAATATATTTCTTATTTTTAATAAAGCTATGAAGTAGTATATAATTTCAATAATAAGAAGTAATAAATTTTATTATTATATAATTTTAGGATCATATATGTATTATTATTGTGAAAGAACGGCCCAAGGAATACTTTCTGAGCCTTTAAATAGTATTACAAATCTAGCTTTTATAATAATATCTATTTTAATACTAAAAAGATATAGGGGTGAAAAATATTCTGTCATCTTTAGTTCTTTAATAGGATTAATTGGAATAGGAAGCTTCCTCTTCCATACAATTCCTACAACAATGATTGGCTTTTTGGATATTACCTTCATTTTATTATTTATATTATTTTATCTCTTTATAATTAATAATTCTATTTTTAATCTTTCAAAGATTATTTCATTAGTTCTAACTTTAGTATCACCTGTTATTTATTTTTATTTAGGGAATGAATTAAGAGGTAGTATTGGCTTTTTAGGAGATTCAAGTTTTTATATTATAATTTTTATACATTTATTTATAATATATTTGTTTGTGCTTAAAGAAAAAATTGAAGGTAGGTCCTATATTTTATTAGCTAATATTATATTTGCAGTATCTATTTTCTTTAGAGCAATGGACAATCATATATGTAACATTAATTATTATGGGACACATTTTGTATGGCATATTCTAAATAGTCTTGTTTTATATACATTAGTATTGTTCCTATATAAAAATAAATTATGCAAGACTCCCTCCCCAAAAATACCAACCTAAACCAATAAAAAATAGTGTATTACCATATAAGCCATGTTCTATAGAAACTAAGAGCAAAGATTTGTGTTTCCTATAAGTATTAGCAAACAAAAAACCTCCAATTAAACTTAATACGGGCGCAATTATATTTAAGAAAAGTATGTGGGCTATGGCAAAACATAGAGCACTTGATATTGTTAAATTTAAATTATTTTTAAAAATACTTTTATAGCGATAAAAGAAAAATTTACAAAAAATAAATTCTTGAGGTAGGGCTGATAAAATTGGATAAAGAAACATTATTTTCCATAAAATTCCAGGGT
>JAQWRB010000002.1 GCA_029243935.1 Alphaproteobacteria bacterium | reverse complement strand
CTGCCATATTTAATCCATAATCCATTACATAATAACCTGGTAATTTTTCTAATTCAGAAGCTTCCCATCCTTTTAATTTAAATGGTTTATTGCCTTCCCAGTCACCACTTTTTACATGGTAATAAGCTCTTAAAAAATTTTTAAGCCCCTGTTTAGAATTTATCATATCACTATTTGCTTGGTCAGTTGAGTAATACCATTGATAATGCTTTCTAGGTTTACTTAAACTTGCCATATCCTTATGCACATCTATGATATCTTCCTTAGGTTCAAAATCTATACTTGGAACTCCTTCAAAAGGTGCACTCATTAGAACAACAGCCTTAAATATATCAGGTCTAATCAATGTTGCATGCGCAGCTACAATTGATCCAAAATCATGACCTATAAGACAATCTATTGAATTTCTTCCTGTAGAAAAAATTAAAGATATAATATCTTTAACTAAATTTGTAATTTCATACTCAGAAATATCACCTTCAAAATTATCATTCCAACCTTCTGTATAGCCATAACCTCTTTGGTCTGGAGCTATGACATAATATCCAGCATCTGCTAATGGCAGTAATACTTTTCTCCAACTATATGCTAGCTCTGGAAAACCGTGAAGAAGAACTAAACATTGTTTGTTTTCACAATTATCATAACCTGCTTCTAAAACATGCATATTTAAACCATTTATATTTTCAATTTTCCTTGATCTAACTCCTGGTGGATATATATCCATAAATTATCTCCCTAAATGAAATATAATTTATATTAAAACAAAATACTTTACAAAAGTATTCTATTGCTTAAAATAAACTAAGCGCTGATTTGAGCTCCAGCTTGCGAGCGCTATATAAATACTGCTAAAGAGGTGGTTAAGGACCACCAAATAAATTTGTGTGGTCTTTTTTTCAAATTTTTTTGGTTCTTTTCTACAAATAAGCTGGAGTTATAATTAATACTCAGTTTACTGGGAAGGAGATTATTATGACTAACTATAATAAGCCGGAAACAATAACTTTACATAGTGGTTGGAGATCTGACCCTACTACAGGTTCAGTTGCTGTTCCAATTCATCAAACTACTTCTTATCAATTTAATGATACTCAACATGCTTCAAACTTATTTTCTCTAACTGAATTAGGAAATATCTATACACGTATCATGAATCCTACAACAGACGTTTTAGAAAAAAGACTTGCCCAATTAGAGGGAGGAGTAGCTGCTTTAGCTACTGCATCTGGACAGACTGCATCTGCAATTGCTGTTCAAAACATTGCTAAAGTTGGAGATAATATTGTTTGTTCTACAGATATATATGGAGGAACATGGAATTTATTTGCTAATACTCTAAAAGATCAAGGAATTGAAGTGCGTTTCGTAGATCCTTCAGATCCAAATAACTTTTTAGAAGCAACTAATGAAAAGACTAGAGCCTATTATGGAGAGACACTTCCAAACCCTAAGTTAAATATATTTCCAATAAAAGAAGTTGCAGATATAGGAAGAAAACTCGGAATCCCTCTTATAATTGACAATACAGCTTCTCCTATAATTTCAAGACCAATAGACCATGGAGCAACTATTGTAGTCCACTCTACAACCAAATATATTGGTGGGCATGGAACATCTATAGGAGGAATAATAATAGATAGTGGACAGTTTGATTGGGAAAGTTTTAAAGAAAGACAACCTTTACTAAATAATCCAGATCCTAGTTATCATGGTGCCATATGGACAGAAGCGGTAAAACCATTAGGCCCTATTGCTTATATCCTTAAAGCTAGAGTAACTTTATTAAGGGATATAGGAGGAGCAATGAGTCCATTTAATGCCTTTCAGTTTATTCAAGGATTAGAAACACTCCCACTAAGGATTAAAGAACAATGCAAAAATGCTAAATTAGTTGCTGAACACTTATCTCTATCTAAGGCTGTTACTAAAGTTATTTATCCGAGCTTATTTGCCGGTGAAAATAAAAATAGAGTGAATAAATATCTAAATAATGGCTATGGAGCACTAGTCGGTTTTGAAATAGAGGGAGGAATAGATGCTGGTAAAAAGTTTATTGATTCACTAGAACTTTTATATCATGTAGCAAATATTGGTGATAGTAGAAGCCTAGCTATTCACCCTGCTTCTACAACTCATTCACAACTGAACTCTAAAGATCAATTAAAAGCCGGTGTCACTCCATCATATGTAAGACTATCTATCGGGATAGAACATATAGAAGACATAATTTCTGATATTGACCAAGCTTTAACAAAATCAAAGAGTTAATCAATAAAAGTAATATAATATCTAAATATTTAACTAAACATAGCCTAATTAAATAATAATTAGGCTATGCCTTATTAAAGAATAGGCTCTTTTAATTTATTCTCTTCTTTTTCACTAGGTTCTTCTGGTATAGGCAAATTTAAAAATCTAATATTACTACCATTATGAATAGGGATTTCAGTATTATTAATTGAGGGCATAAATTTTCCAGATCTAATTATTGCATCAGTAATTCTCCAGGTATGACTATCTGGCATTTTAGGCCTAGCTAACAATAATAATTCTCCAAAATTATAAACTACTTGCATCTTAACAGGAGAAAATTTACTAAATACACCTGAACCATATAATAATGAAATTGCATTATTTTTTGATAAAACAACTAAAGGCATTTGATCAGTTGATAATAAATTATACACTCTTCTGAAGCCTCTTGCTCTTGCTGGTCTAGCTCTTGCTTCAGGCAAAGTTTCTTCTAATGATTCAATAATAGTTTTTGAAAAAGGATAACTTTCTGGATCTTCAATCACGCTTAAGAACAACATATGACGCATTCTATAAACTTTCCATTGTCCCCATGGTGCATGCCCCATAGTCACAAATGCTATTGGAAATATTATAAATTTAATGAAGAAACGTCTATTTAACATAAAATAATTATACTACATATGAGAGGTACAAACAATGCACCTCTCATATATAATAATTAGACTATACTAGTTACGGTTTTTATCAAAAACGTTCAAGTTTAGAACAGCTGTAATTATAAAATTAGGAACATCAACTACTTGTCCTACTCTTAGATCTACGGCTACAGAGCATAAAATATAAGCTTGTTCTCTAGTTAAGCCATGCTCTCTAACGATATAGTCAATCATTTGAATTAAAGCATGACGAGCTGCAGCTGTTAAATCCTCAGACAAATTCTCTAAATTAGTAATTTTTTCAGAACTTAAATAAGCATGTGAAGGAAGAGCTACACCCTTACCTTTTAATGGAATCCCTACTGTTTGATAATAACGAGTAGGTTCCATATCTCTAATTTGATCATCACCTACTGTAACAGGCATATCCATGTCTTTACCTTTGCCTTTAAGAATTCTAGTTCTATATACATTGATAGCACCCATTTCAATTGCAGTACCGGATACCTCACCATCCCCTTGGGCATAGTGCACGTCACCAGTAAACAAACCACATCCATCTACGAAACAAGGAAAAATGATTTTTGTACCAATTTGCATTTGTTGGACATCCATATTTCCTCCATTTTCTCTAGGAGGAATAGTTCTAAGACAATCATCAGCATGACTACCTCCTTCTCCACATACGGATGCAGGAAGTGCTCCTCCAGTTGAAGGGCCAAGCACTACGCCACCTGCAGCTGCTAAATCAGCTTCACGTGCTTTCCATGCATCAACTTCTGGTAAACCTGGTAAAACACCTATAGAACCTGGAAAAGCTTCAAAAGGAACTGTTATTCCTGGCATTCCATCTGAAACTGCCCCTATTCTTGTAAGTTTCCAATTAACTATATAAGGATCTGGAAATAAATCTCTTAAAAAACCAAAACCTGGTGCAATAACTGTATAACCATACTCATCAGGAATGATATCTATAAGCTCTACTTCTAATGCATCACCTCTCTTAGCACCATTTATATGAACTGGGCCAGTCATAGGATGAACTAAACCTAAATCTACTGTAGATAGGTCATCGGCAATAGAATCTAATCTAAATTGACTGTCTAAAGCATCTCTAGAATGAATAATTATAATATCTCCTGGGTTTGCTTTTGCTACTGCAGGAATTGCTGGATGATAACGATTAAAACAATTGCTATCATCTACACAGTGTGTACCTTTTTTAGTTACTTCTACTTTATTCATCCATTTTTGATCAGTAGTGTCAGAAAATGCAGACATAGCCAAAAATGAAGAAATAAAAAGTGTAAATATTATCTTCATACTCTCTCTCCCATTTAAAAAAAACTTGAGACTGTAGTTTAAACTATTTATAGAAAAACTCAAAATATATATTAAATTTGCATAGTAATATTAATTAAATGCTTTTTTTATTTTTAGTAATTACTTTTTGATTTTCAAATATAGACCCTTGGTTTAATGCAGCTGGTAAAGGCAATCTCACTGGAACATCTCTTAATCTAGGAGTATTAATTATTTCTCCAGATATAATTTTTCTATTAAAATTGTTATAGTTATCAATTCCCATAAGTGGCCATGCATCGTTAGCAGCAAATTCCCATAGTAAAAATCTTCTCATGCTCTTAGAGTTATTTGGTTTAGACGCATGCAATAGCCTCGCATGATGTATAGTGATACTTCCTGCTTTTCCAGTAACCTCTTCTACATTGCTGATATCCACTTTTTCGTTTT
Source organism: Alphaproteobacteria bacterium (assembly GCA_029243935.1). Taxonomy (GTDB): domain Bacteria; phylum Pseudomonadota; class Alphaproteobacteria; order TMED109; family TMED109; genus TMED109. The sequence continues at coordinate 3,014 of JAQWRB010000002.1, read as the reverse complement.
TTATATTTATTGCTCCTGCAAAATAACCACTGTGATGATGATTATAGATTTTACCCTTATGCGAGCCAGGAACAAATAATACAGGCCCATTTTCTGGCGTCATATCATCTAGCATAATACCAACTGCTAAAACATCATCATTAGAATGTGGATAAAAAGCCCAGTCTTGATGCCAATCAACTAAATCACCAGCTGAAGGGGATTTCAAATTAATTTTACCATTATGTAATCTAAAGTTTTTACCTAGTAATGAAATCACCTTTTTTATAACTCTAGGATAAAACAAAAGTTTCTTAAATGTATTATCAAAGTTATGGGGTTGTTTAATTCTTCTTACATTTGGCGTATTCTTAGAATGATTATCTGCTAAATCATACTGATCATTAGATTTATCTATGAAGCATGCTTTTGCAACTATTTTATCTGAGGCAAATTTTATTTCATTTAAAAAATCTTTATCAATAACATTATTAATTATTATATAACCATCTTTATTATATTGTTTTACTTGATCATTAGATAAATTATACTTCATAAAATTTCCCTATTTATAATTATTTATTAATTAATTCTGCTGCTTTCTCACCAACCATAATACATGCGGCATTTGTATTACCTGAAGGTATAGTTGGAAATATTGACGCATCAGCTACTCTTAAGCCTTTTATACCATGTACTCTTAATTTATCGTCAACTACAGCATTAGATCCTGGGCCCATTCTGCATGTGCCAGATGGGTGAAAGCCTGTTTCTGCAGTCTCACGAATATATTGTTCAATTTCTTTGTCGGTTGATATAGAGTTTCCTGGTGAATGCTCAAAATCCCTTATTAAATCCATAGGTTTAGCCTCTACAATATTTCTCATAATTTTTACGGCATCTATAAGTGTTGTCCTATCTATATCATTATCTAGAAAATTAAACTTTATAGATGGCTGATCATATGGACTAGGAGAACAAATATGAATTGAACCAGTACTATTAGGTCTCAATTGATAACATGCTGCAGCCATACCTGGAAAATCATGAAACACTCTTTTCTTTAAACTTCCCACTGAAAAAGGTATATATTGTATTTGAATATTAGGTGTTTCTAAGTTTTCTTGTGTTTTTAAAAAAGCAATAATTGATGCTGCAGGCAAACTAAACAAGCCCTTTCGAGCAAAAATATATTTAATCATTTCAGAATATTTGTTAATACCCCTACCTCTATAATTATAGGAAAATTTTTTATCCTTTAATTTCCACTGTAACCTAGCCATAAAATGATCTTGAAAATTCTCCCCAACAGCCGATAAAGAATGCTTAATTATTATACCATTTTTATTAAGAACTTCAGGATTGCCAACCCCTGATAACTCTAAAATTTGAGGAGAAGCAATTGCACCTGCTGATAAAATAACTTCTTTATTACACATGACTTTAAATATTTGATTATTCTTTTTATAAATTACTCCCGAACATTGATCATCATTTATAATTAATTTTTCAGTCATAGCTCCTGTAATAATTTTTAAATTTGACCTTTTTAATGCTGGCTTTAAGTAACAATAGTCAGCACTCATTCTTCTACCATTTAAAATGGTAGCTTGTATTTTTGCAATTCCTTCCTGATTAGGTCCATTATAATCATCATTTATTGGATAACCTAAAGATTTTGCTGATTTTAATAATGCATTATACAAAGGGTTTTCATCAGCAAGTTTTGAAATTTTTAAAGGGCCACTTTTTCCCCTATAATCATTTTTACTATTTTTGTAATTTTCCATTTTATTAAATATTCTACTAACTTCACTCCATCCCCATCCTTTATTCCCGTGCTGTGCCCAAGTATCATAATCTAGAGGTTGTCCTCTAACATAAACCATACCATTTATTGAACTAGATCCCCCTGTCATTTTTCCACGCGGTATTGGTATCTTCCTATCTGCTGTTCCAGGCTCAGGCTGAGAAGAATATCTCCAATTTACTCCTGCCTTGTTTATAAATAAACCAAAACTCATAGGCATTTGTGCGTAAAAGTGTTCCTTATCACCGGCTTCTAATAATAATACGCTAACCTTAGAATTTTCGCTAAGTCTATTAGCTATAACAGAACCTGCAGAACCTGCCCCAACAATAATAAAATCATAATAATTCATATCAATACTCATGATTAATTTTTTCTACTTTCTACCATAGATTTTAAATCATCCATTAAACTAATAGCTGGTCTCCACTCTGTATCTTTTTTTATCTTTGCATTATCGATTATAAGGGAACTAGAAATTTTTTCTACTAATTTAGCCTTTCCAAAAGGCCATAATAAAATCTTAAAAAATAATGAATAAAACTTTATTAAAAATAATTTTTTTTTCATTATAATTGCTATATTTTTATATAAATTTTCTACACTAATAGGTAAATCATCAGAAACTAAATATGTTTGACTATTTGCATTATCATTCAAAGCAACAATTATTAATGCACTAACTAAATTTCTTAGAGATATTAAAGACCTATTATTAGCAGTCTTTATTATTGGTAAAGGAATATTTTTATCAATATAATACATTAATTTTTTTAAGTTCCCTTTTACTCCTGCACCATATACTAAGGGAGGTCTTAAAATTACAAAATTAATGTTATTACCAATACAAAATGTTTTTAATAAGTTTTCTGCCTCTAATTTAGAAATTCCATAATTATCTAATGGATTATTTTTGCTCATTTCAGAATAATAATTATCATTGTTTAAGAAACCTTCTCCATTAACTTTAATTGAAGACAACATAATTATTTTTTTAATTTTTAATGGTTTTAAAATATTTAATAAACTTTTTAACCCTAAAACATTTACATCATAATATTCCTTATAATTATTAGATTTAGAGTGCGTTTTAGCGGCTAAATGATATAAAATATCTATTTTTATCTTTTCATCAAAAACGATATTTTTTGAAATATCTTCAACAAGTATATTTTTATAATAAATAGGATCGTAGCAAGTAATTTTATTTCTAACTAAACCAAAA
>JAQWRB010000179.1 GCA_029243935.1 Alphaproteobacteria bacterium | reverse complement strand
TTTCTTTTTATCACTTTAGGAGTCCAGGAACCATAATTAGGATCAAAGTCTGCTCCTATAAAATCACCTTCAGACTCTAAAAATGGATTTAATATTTCACTATACAATCCTCTGCTTGGCCATAGTTCTATAACTGACATGTTTGGTTTGATAGCAAAAAAATTTAAAGTAGCTTTAGGGTTTCTATATTGATCTCTTTGCATGTTCTCTGGCGTCCTATCAATATTTTCAATTGCCACATCTAGTGCATCTGCAAAAATAGACTTTGAATATAGTAAAAATACAAAACTAATAAATATAAATAACTTTTTCATTTTTTTTCCTTAACAATTAATTTTTATGCTCTACTCTAAAGTAATACACATAGATAGGAGTATAGTAAAATGAATCAACTAGAATTTAAAGGAAAAGTTGCTTTAGTCACAGGAGCATCTAGAGGTATAGGAAGAGCTATAGCCATTGAGCTAGCAAAAAATGGGGCTTCCATTGCGATTAATTATCATTCTGATATCAAGTCCGCAAAAGAAACTCAAAAATTAGTAAATAAAAATGGAGTTAAATCCGCTATTTTTAAAGCTAATGTATCTAAAGAAAAAGAAGTTAAAAAATTAATCGAAAATACTGAAAAAAAACTTGGTAATATTGACCTATTAGTAACTAATGCAGGAATTGCTTTGCTATCTAAAAAACCACTAGAACTAGATTATAAAGTATGGAAAGAAACAATGGCTACAAATGTGGATGGAACTCTTTTACCTATTAAAGAAGTTCTACCAGGAATGATAAGCAGAAAATATGGAAGAATAGTATGTATTTCTTCTGTAGCTGGATTAGGAATGCGTCCGAATATGATTACCTATGCAACTTCAAAAGCTACTGTTATAGCACTAGTAAGAAATTTAGCCTCTGCAATTGCTCCTTATGTCCGAATAAATTCTGTAGCGCCTGGTCTAATTAAAACCGATATGATTCAATCATTAGATAAGAAAGCAAGAAAAAATATTATTGATACTACTCCGCTTCAAAGAATTGGTAAGCCTGAAGATATTGCTAATACTGTTTATTATTTGCTATCTGATAAATCAGATTTTACCACTGGTCAAACTCTTGTTACTGATGGTGGAAGAGTTCCATTACCTTAATGGTTTATTTTAAAAAGTATATATTATTATTTTTTATTACTTTATATGCTTTTACATTAAATGCTAGTGAAGAAATTATATCTCATACAAAAATTTTAGTAGTTGATGGAGATACTATAAGGTTCAATGATAAGAAAATTAGGCTTCATGGAATAGATACTCCTGAAATGAAACAAATATGTAAAAATATAAAAGATGAAAACTATAACTGTGGTGTAAAAGCAAGACTCGCTCTTATCAATTTAATTTCAAACCATCAGTTAAAATGTAGTATTCACGGAACAGATAAGTATAAAAGATTAATAGCTACATGCTTTATTAAAGATATCAATATAAATAAATGGCTTGTTAAAGAAGGGTGGGCGCTAGCGTATAGAAAATATTCAGAAGACTATATTGATGAAGAGCTATTTGC
>JAQWRB010000171.1 GCA_029243935.1 Alphaproteobacteria bacterium | reverse complement strand
CCAAATATTTTTACTTGTTTTATAAAAATTTCAGATGTGCTAGCAATGCCATGGATAAAAACTAGTGGTTTTTTATTTTTATTGGGACTGGAAATAAAATGAATCATAATAATTTTCACATAATAATTTAAAATAAATATAGATATTTCTAATTTAATAAAACTTGTTTATATAAAACCTTTAATTTACACTATCGAGATATTGTATCATCTTAAATATTAGGGCACGAATGAAAAAACAATCAAAAAAAATTTTGTCTAAGGAAACTGCAATAGCACTAAAAGCAGAACTGTCTAAGTATTCTGATACTTTTAATGTTTCTGAAACTCAAGAATTAGTTCAAGAGGTCGTTGAAAGTGTAGCTGAAAATGTTTTAAAAGAATGGATTCATTCTAATATGGACAGAGTAGTTAAAAAATCTATTAAAGAAGAATTAAATACCATTGCAAAAAGAAAAACTTCAGTTAAAAAATAACTATTTAATTTCTTTTTTTCTATAGGCTAACATACAATGATCTAAGCAATATGGTTTTCCAATTTCTTGCGTCACTCCGCAGAAATGAAATTCATCTGTTCCAGGGTCTCCAAATGGCCACCTACAGCCTTTTATTTTTAAATGAAACATTTTGTCACTGTTACCATCTGTAATATTTTCATTTTTTACATTGTTTTTAGGTTTTAGGTCTTTAGTAAGCCCTAACCGATTAGCTTTACCAATAACAGCATTTCTAGTGATGCCTTCTCCTAATTTTTCAGCAATATCTCTAGCAGGTAAATTCTTTCCCCATAGTTTTGCTAATTTTTTTACTTTTGCTTCTGTCCAATTTATAGCCATTATTTTTGTCCTGTTATGTAATTAGTTATCTATTATTATTGATGAATTATCAGCTAATTCAATCATGCTATGTAATAATACTTGAGCTCCTTTTGTTACATCTTCTTTATAAACATTTTCCACTTCGTTATGGCTTATACCATCTATACAAGGTATAAAAATCATTGCCGTCGGAGCAATTGCATTAATGTTTACGGCATCATGACCAGCTCCTGAAACAATTTCTTTTGACGAATAGTTTAGCTTTTTTGTAACATCCTGTATAATATTTTTAATCGACTTATTAAACACATTTGATTTTAATTCAAGTATCTGTTTAATTTTAATTTCTACTTTATTATTTTTTTCTATTAATTTTATTGTATTCCTTAATTTTTTATCCATTTCATTTAAAATTTTATTTTCTGGGTGCCGAAAATCAATTGTTAGAAAGCATTTTCCTGGAATAACATTTCTTGATGGAGATCCTATTTCTAATACTCCACAGGTAGCACAACCTCCAGGTTGAAAATCATTACCTATGGAATTGACTAATAAAACAATTTCAGATGCTGCTACTAAGGCATCTTTTCTATTAGACATTGGAGTGGGTCCTGCGTGAGCTTCCATGCCTAATATATTAATCTCATACCATTTCTGGGCTTGAGCACCAGTTACTATTCCAATGTTTTTGTCCTCTATTTCTAATATAGGACCTTGTTCTATATGTGTTTCTATAAAAGCTCCTATGCTTCTGGGAGCGCAAGGCGTTGAACCATTATATTGAATTCTTTTTAGCTCATTACCTAATTCTAAGCCATTTGGGTCTTGAATAGATAGAGCATCATTTAGATTATATTGTCCTGAAAATACAGCTGAACCCGTCATAGAAGGGGGAAAACGACAGCCTTCTTCATTGGTCCACATTGCTATTTCTATAGGTGCCTCTGTTAAATAATTATTTTCATTTAAAGTTCTAATAACTTCGAGGGCAGATAAAACCCCTAGAGCTCCATCATATCTACCACCAGTTGGTTGAGTATCTAAATGGCTACCACTCATTATAGGAGGTAAATTATTATTTTTTCCTTCTCTTCGAGCAAATATATTCCCTATTTGGTCTACGGTGACAAATAAGCTTTCTTCTTTGCACCATTTAACAAATAAGTCTCTAGATTCTTTGTCTAAATCTGTTAATGTTTGTCGGTTTACTCCGCCCTTCTTTGTAGCTCCTATTAAAGCCATTTCATTAAGGCTATCCCATAGTCTATTTTCATTTATTTGTATATTAGATAACATTTTTTCCTCATATAATTTTATAGATACATATATTATGATATACTATAGCATGTATTATTAAATTATCTTATTTTTCACATGTAAATATTTCTGTTATGCACTTATAAGTAATGTAATATTTTTATAAAAAAGAGAGGAATTACAAATATGTCGGCAAGCTACGCATTTGAACCAAATCCAATAACTTCATGTAAAATAATAGATAGTAAAGAAAACTTTCCTGTAAGAAGAATATTGTGTGTAGGTGCTAATTATGTTGCACATGCTTTAGAAATGGGTAGAGACCCTTCTAGAGAACCTCCGTTTTTCTTTGCTAAGCCTACAGACGCTATTATAAATGCTGATAAGGGTGCTAATACTATTATACCTTACCCTCCTCAAACTAA
>JAQWRB010000170.1 GCA_029243935.1 Alphaproteobacteria bacterium | reverse complement strand
GATGGTCAAGATCATTGGCAGTTTTCACAGCGTGGAAATCTTTGGTCCGATGCTGACGCGAAAGCTGATGGAAATCTTGGTGATGGCCTTGTTTTTCATTCAAAGCTTCTAAAAGAAAAATTATTGGCACTTTATACATATAATTTTTAAATAATTCTTCCGCATAAACTGTTTTTCCTTTATTAATAATATATTCGTCAACTACAATCGCTTTAATATCTTCTTTTTCTAGTTTTTCTGACATCGCATCAGAATCATTCATAATAATAGCATTACAATTAATTGACGTTATTAGAGACTTGAGCGCTTCGTTGCTTATGCTATCAGCGCTGCAACCTATAATATTCGAAAAAACTTTTTCCATAATTTTATGTGCTAACTTTTATTAGTTTGCGTTCTCCAAAAATTTTAGTGCCGACTCTTATAGAAGTCGCACCTAAATATATTGCCTTTTCAAAATCATTACTCATACCCATGCTAATATTATTAAGACTGGAATCTTTGGCTATTTTAGTTAATAGTGCAAAATAGGGAGCAGGTTCTTCATTTAAGGGTGGTATGCCCATGATTCCTGTAATATTTAAACCATATGCAATACAATTATTAATAAATGACTTTGCTTCTACAGGAGAGCATCCATTTTTTTGTGCTTCTTCAGCTATATTTACCTGCACATAAAGTTCTGGCAAGGATTGATGGTTATTTATATTCTTTTTAATTTCTAGAGCTATTTTTTCTCTATCTATCGTTTCTATTACATCAAATATCTCTATAGCTTCTTTTACTTTATTAGATTGAAGAGGTCCTATCATATGAAGTCGTGTTTTAGGATAAAGCTTTTTAATATATGGCCATTTTTTAAAAGCTTCCTGTACTTTGTTTTCTCCAAAACAAACTTGTCCGTATTTTGCAGCTTCACAAATATAAGTAGCATCAATAGTTTTTGAAACAGCTACTAAATTAATTACGCCCTCTTTTCTTTCCGCTATTTTACATGCCTCATTAATTTCTTTTTTTATTGTATTTAGATTGTTTATAATATTATTGTTGTTGTTATTAAGCATTTATAAATATTTCTAATTAAAAAGGTTCTTGTTACAGTTATATTAAACAGTTTATAAATTAATGAAATGATTAAAAATAATATAATAAATACTGCGAGATCTATTTCTTTTAATACAAGAAGAAATAAAACCTTAAAAAAATATCACAAAACGAACCTGCCTAACCTATGGCTCTTTACTGATTCACATAAAACATTACAACCCGTTGAATTATCTAAAAGGTTGCCCATTAAATCTGGTGTAGTAATTAGGCATTACAAATCAAAGAATAAAAAAATTCTCATAAAAAATATCTTAAATATAAAAAAGAGGCGCATGCTTACGGTCTTAATATCAGGAGAGTATAAAAGAGGCTTAAATATAAATGGGAATCATTTCCCACAATGGGCCAGGCCCGTAAATAATGATAATAAAATAACTTCTATGTCTTTTCATCATGCTA
>JAQWRB010000158.1 GCA_029243935.1 Alphaproteobacteria bacterium | reverse complement strand
AAACTAATTCATCCTGTCCACCAATTTGATTTACATAAATTAAAGGTAAATTTGTTTCTACAACCCTAGATACTGCTACAGAAATTCTTTCATCCTCTTTATTCTGGTCAAAGGGAGAACCATTAATTACTATTAAAATTTGTGCACCAGATTCTTGTAAACTTTCCGCTACATCAGAAAACCACATATCTTCACAAATCATCAAACCTAGTCTAATACCTTTAAAAACTAGAGGACCTGATACTCTTTCAGAATTAAATACTCTTGCTTCGTCAAAAACTCCATAATTAGGTAAGTGAAATTTGTCTACGATAGAAATACTACCATTATCTATCAGTGCAGCTGAATTCTTTAATTTATTATTATCATTTCTAGGATAGCCCACTATTATAGCGGGTCCTCCATCTTTAGATAGAGAAATTAGTTTAAGTATGATGTTTTCTACAGCATAAATGAAAGATTTTCTTAAAACCAAATCTTCAGGAGGATAACCTGTTATTGATAACTCAGAAAAAATACATAAATCTCCACCCTTATTTTTTACACCCTCACGTGTGGAAATAATTTTTTCTAAATTTTTATTTAAATCACCTACATGAAAATTAAGTTGGCATAAATATATCTTAATTTTATTTATCAAATAATGAACCCTCACAAAAATAATTATTTATTAGGTAATAAAAATTCACGTCCAATTTTAACTCTTTGAATGCCATCATATTCTATTATATCGGCTGTAGCATAAGTTTCTGACCAGCTATCCGGTATATAAGACCCTGTACCTATCATATCTATAGGAGCTCCAACACTTGCCATTAGCTTACATTTTTCTGGACTAAAACCGCTTGAAGCAACTATCTTTACATTCTTCCAACCTTTATTATCTAGAGCTAACCTTAAATGCCATATCGCAGCAGCACTAACTCCTGTTCCCACTAACCATTTTAATTCCTGCTCAGTTCTAAATGTTCTAATTGCATGGGAAGCATGTTTATCTAATAAAGCATAAGACTTAGCAGTATCTAAACCCTCTACAAACCTTCCGCCATGCGTATCTATCCTAAAAGATAACAAATCCTTTCTTACCAAATTTTCCATTTCTTTACATACTTCTAAAGCATCAGTAATTTCTCGACCAAAATAATCAATTAAAACTGTTAAAGGACTTCCAGGATAAGTATCAACAAACATTTCAGCCGCTTTTAATGTGGAACCAGCATAACCTACTAATGCATGTGGCATAGTTCCTATACCATTCTTTTTTCCAAAAAAGTGAGATGTTATATCATTTGCACTTCCTATAAAGCCTACTGCACCTTGTTCATTTTGTGCTTTTTTAGAACCAACAGATGCTCCATAAGCCATTAATTCTTGCATTTCAGCACCCGCACAATGTCTTGCATCCATAGCTATAAACGCAACTTTGGGAAGGTCACTTGCCATCCCAAACGTATTATAAGCCGCTACACAGGCACCGCCCAATTTTTGAAGAAAAATTGTCTCTAAATCTGTTAATACAGTTAATTTACCTTTGATATACATTAATGCCTCACCTGCTCCAACCCAAGCTCCTTCTTTGAAGCATTCAGAAACATCAATTTTTTGTCCTCTAGAATTTACAACTAAAGTAATCCAATCTATCGCAAGTTTTGGACAATATATAACGGGTCTTCTCATAAAAACAGCATAAGAAACCTCTACATCACCATGCTTCTCAACAACCTTTTTAGTTAATTTGAAATAATGATCAGTTCTTAACTCTATATCAGACTCAAAATCAGACAATCTACTTCCATTCTTAATTAATCAAAGTTTATAAATTGATTTTTATTCTATACTTTATCAATCTTTATGTTAATACTAGATTTTACAATAAACATCTAGAATTTATATATGAAAAAATATTTAGTAATAATCTTATCAATTTTAGTATTGAGTATAAATATAGGTTACGCGCAAATTACAGGCTCCATTAATGATAGAGTGTCTAGTATTTTAATTACTGAATACTTTCCTGACTACACTAAAGTTAAAATAAATAATAATGATTCAAGAATTATAGAGGTATTAAATAATCAAACTACAATAGGATATATATATTCTACTTGGGACATGGTTAAATCCTTAGGTTATGACAGGTCTCCTTATGAAATAATTATAGGGTTAAATACTTCAGGAACTATCGCAGGAGCAAAATTAACCTATCATAATGAGCCTCTTTTTGAACACGATGTGAGTGAAGAAGATTTATTAAAATATGTTCAAAGAACAAAAGACATTAATATTGCTAACGGCATGGCAAAATCATCTAGAGACAAACCTATTAGACCAGACACTGTTCATAGAGGAACAATATCCTCAAATTTAATGCACCAAGCAATTTTTCAATCATCAAGAAATGCTGCCTTATCTATAGGATTATATGACAACCAAAATACAAACAGACTAAATTACTTAAAGGAACAAAATCTTAATTGGGATCAATTAGTAAAAAATAATTATATTACATATAAAAGAAATTATATTTCAGAATCTCTAAAAGATTATAGCAACAAAAACGAAACAACAAAATATTCAGAAATTGCTTTTACTTTAATTACTCCTAGATCCATTGGGTATAACATTCTAAAGAAAAATAGGCATGATAAATACATGGCTAGTTTGAATAGTAAAGATCAGGCAATATTAATAGCTGGAAATGGGTATTCATTTAAAGGAGACAAATGGAGAAGTAGTAAAAAATTTGAAAGGATCAGACTTGTTCAAGGAGAAATTATAATAAAGTTTAACGCTTCTGATCATACAAGAATATCTAAAATTCAATCTAAAAACTCTCCAATATTTAAAGAGGTATCTATATTTAAAATTGATTATAAGTATAATTTTGACCCAACAAAAGCTTGGTATTTAGAATTATTAGACATTAATTATCAAGGAAAAAATATTAAAAATATTATTATTCCATACCTTATAAATGAAGAACTGATAATTAAAAAAGTTAAAGAAGTACCTATCTGGATAAATGTTTGGCTAGAATCAAAATTTAGAATTATATTATTATCTTTTGCTTTATTAGTTCTTAGTCTTATTACTATTTTTCAAGATAAAATAAGTAAATATAGAAATACATTCAAGTATATTAGAATTTCATACTTAAGTTTTACATTAATTTGGATTGGATGGTATACAGGCGCGCAATTGTCAATTTTTAATATTTTGTCTATAATAAGAGTGCCTATAACCGGCGCAGACTTAAATTATTTTTTAATAGACCCTTTAATATTTATTATTTTAGCTTTCACAATAATATCCGCTTTAATATTAGGTAGAGGATTATTTTGTGGATGGCTTTGTCCTTTTGGTGCATTACAAGAATTAATTGGATGGATTGCAAAAAACTTAGGTATAAAGAAAAGAGAAATTCCAGAAAAATATTATACTAAGTTATGGACTATAAAATATTTTATTTTAGTTACTATTATTGGAATGTCATTTATATCTATGGAAACTGCATCGACTTTAGCTGAAGTAGAACCATTTAAAACAGCTATAATGAGGCATTTTAATCGTGGTATACCCTATGTTAGTTATGCCATTGTACTTTTATGTTTAAGTGCTTTTATGGAAAGAGGTTTTTGTAGATTCATTTGTCCTTTAGGGGCTGGTATAGCAATAATTGGTAAATTAAGAATTACTGACAATCTTAAAAGAAGACAAGAATGCGGAAGCCCTTGCAATTTGTGCTCAACGTCTTGCCCAGTAAATGCCATTCCTTCAGAGGGAAAAGATAAAGGCAAAATTATTATGAGCGAATGCTTTAGATGCTTAGATTGCCAATTAGAATATGCAGATACTAAAAGATGCCCTCCATTAGTTAAAATAGAAAAATTAAAAGTTAAAATGGCTTAATATGCAAAATTTTATAACAAGAAGAAATATTATTAAAATAACGGCAAGTGCTATTGGTCTGTTCCCATATTCTAGTTTTGCTGAAAAAAAAATTTATAATTATTACTGGAGAGGCTTTGCATTAGGTAACCCAGTAGAGATGAAAATTTATACAAAAAATCAAAGACATTTAGAAAAAATACTAACAATAGTTACTTCAGAAATAGATAGATTAAATAAAATTTTTTATTTACAAGATGCATCCAGTAAAATTAATTTACTAAATAAAACAAAAATTCTTCTAAACCCTGATCAAGAACTATTAAATGCCATATACCTCTCTGAAAAATTTTTTATTATTAGTAAAGGGTCTTTTGATATAACAGTTCAACCTATATGGAATGCATATTCTTCTGGAAAAAAAATTATTTCAGATGGAATAGGATTTAATAATATAGAAATTTCTAAAAATAAAATAGCATTATTAAATAAAAATACTGAAATAACACTTAATTCATTAGCACAGGGAATATTAACAGATAGAATACATGAAATTTTATTAAATTCAGGTATAAAAAACCATTTAATTAATTTTGGGGAAGGAAAATCATCAGGGTTAGCTCCTCATGCAAAAAAATGGTTATTAAGTATTGATAATAATACTATAGATATTACTAATAAAGGCTTTTCTGTAAGTGAACCTAATAGCACTATACTTCCAAATAAAAAAAGTCATTTATTTAATGCAAGTATTTATACTTCAGCTTTAGACATTCCTTCAAAAACAACAGTAATTGCTAACTCTGCTACATTAGCAGACGGACTATCAACAACTTATGCTGTATCCAATAAAATTATAAGAGAAAATTTAGTAAAATCTTTTTCAGAAGTACAATTTATAATAAATACATAATAGTTGAGTATTATCTATGCTTACTTAATTCTTCAGAAAGTCTAAAAGCAAGTTCTAGTCCTTGATTTGCATTTAATCTAGGGTCACAATGAGTATGATATCTATC
>JAQWRB010000144.1 GCA_029243935.1 Alphaproteobacteria bacterium | reverse complement strand
AGAATAATGCTACTGCAAAAGATGGCGATGCTATATTTTTTGTATGTAATAAAGTAAATGAAGCAGCAAGCTTTGCAGGAAAAGCTAGAATGAGAATAGCTGAAGAAATGGATATTATTGAAAAAAATGTTTTTAAATTTTGCTGGACAGTAGATTTTCCAATGTATGAGTTAGATGAAAAAACTGATTCTGTAATATTTAGTCATAATCCTTTTTCAATGCCACAAGGAGGAATGGAAGCACTAGAAAATCAAGACCCTTTAGATATTTTAGCTTGGCAATATGATATAATCTGTAACGGTATTGAACTTTCTTCAGGAGCCATTAGAAACCATAAAACAGAAATTATGGAAAAAGCATTTAATATAGCTGGCTATAATAATGAAGATTTAAAAAATAGGTTTGGAGCTTTATATAATGCTTTTAAATATGGAGCCCCTCCACATGGAGGCATAGCACCAGGAATTGATAGAATAGTAATGTTGCTCGCTAATGAACCAAATATTAGAGAAGTAATAATGTTTCCAATGAATCAACAAGCACAAGATTTATTAATGAATGCTCCTTCTGATATTGATGATAATCAATTAAAGGAGCTTTCACTAAAAATTAATAAATCTAAAAAGTTAGAAAAATAATTAATCTGAAACTTTAATTAGAAGTTTTCCGAAGTTTTTTCCATTCATAAGGCCTATAAAGGCTTCTGGAGCATTTTCAAGTCCTTCAACAATATCTTCTTTATAAATTATCTTTCCTTCTTTAATCCATTTTGCCATTCTATCCATACCTATGTGGTATTTTTGTGCAAATTGAAATACTAAAAAACCTTCCGTTGTTGCCTGATTGGTTAACATAGCTCTATGGGTTCTAAGACCTGATTCTGCTTCCGTTAAATTATATTGAGATATAACTCCACAAACAGCTACCCGTGCATAGTTAGCTAATTTATTAATAACTGAATCAGCAATCTTTCCTCCTACGTTATCGAAATAAACATTAACTCCGTTTGGACAATATTTGTCTAACATATCATCAACATTTTCATTTTTATAATCTATTGCTGCATCAAAGTTTAATGTATTAATTAAGTAATCGCATTTTTCTTTTCCTCCAGCTATTCCTACTACATTACAGCCTCCTATTTTTGCAATTTGACCTACCAATTGACCTACGGCTCCAGATGCTGCTGATACAACCACAGTATCACCAGGAATTGGTTTTCCTATATGAAGCAAACCAAAGAAAGCAGTCATTCCAGGCATTCCTAAAACACCAACAGCCGTTTGAATTGGAGCAAGATTAGGGTTTATTTTTCTAATAGAAGCTGGATTAGCAATTGCATATTCCTGCCACCCTAATGCAAAACCTTCAACTATATCGCCTTCTTTATATTCTGGAGTATGAGAATTAATTACTTTTCCTACTGCTCCCCCTAAAATCAAATCCCCTTCGTTTAGAGATGCCGCATAGCTTTTAGCTTTACTCATTCTACCTCTCATATATGGGTCTAGGGATAACCACAGTATCTTTATTAGAACTTCTCCGTGCCTAGCTTCAGGCATATTAGATTCTATAATATCAAAGTTTTCTAATTTAGGCATTCCTATTGGTCTAGTTTTCATTAATATTTGTCTATTTGTAGTCATTTTTTATACCCTTTCATAAATATTAAAAATCTTTACTTGGAGAACTTGCTATAGCGAATTTATATTTATTCATTCGTCCAGATAAATAAGCTTTCCTTCCTGCTTGGACCGAGAGCTTCATTGCTTCTCCCATTTGAATAGGATTATTTGCTAATGCTATTGCAGAATTAATAAGTACTCCATCACACCCTAATTCCATAGCAATACATGCATCTGAGGGGGTTCCTAATCCAGCATCAACTATAACAGGAACATTACAATTATCAATTATCATTTTTAGATTAAGTTTATTTTGAATTCCAAGCCCTGATCCAATAGGAGACCCTAGAGGCATAATTGCAGAGCATCCATCATCTTCTAGTTGCTTAGCTAAAATAGGGTCATCTGAACAATATGCCATTACTTTAAAGCCTTCTTTAACAAGAATTTTTGAAGCTTTGATTGTTTCTATCATATTTGGATATAGACTCTTTTTGTCACCTAAAACTTCAAGTTTTACTAAGTTCCAGCCTCCTGCTTCTCTAGCTAGATTTAATGTTCTAATTGATTCTTCTGCATTATAACATCCGGCAGTATTTGGTAAATAGGTGTAGGTTTTAGGGTTGATTATATCTGTGATGATTTTCTCTTTTGGGTTAGAAAGATTAGTTCTTCTAATAGCTACAGTTATAATTTCTGCACCAGATGAATGAATTGCTTTTAAATTTTCTTCAAAACTTTTAAACTTACCACTACCTATGATTAATCTAGAATTATATGATTTACCTGCAATCTCTAAGCTATCTTTATTATTAGGTATGTTGCTCCCTCCTCCTATAAAATTAACTATTTCTATTCTATCTTTATCCATTATGATATAATTTTTATAATTAGATTTATTTACTATTTCTCTATTAACTTCAATTGCAATATTATTTATATTAATATTTAATCTTTTTAAGAAAGATTCAATTGTTTGCTCTTTTTCTATTAATTTTGATTCGCCATTTATATGAATAGTTATTTGTTTTTTTGACATTTTTATGTGTTATCATCTCTTGGTTATTTATATATATAATGTATATTGTTTAAGTATATATATAAGACATGTTTAAAATAGTATTATAAGGTTGATTTGTGAATAAGTTAAATAATATTTTAGTAATCAATGGTCCTAACTTAAATTTATTAGGAAAGAGAGAACCTAATATATATGGAAATAAAAAATTAGAAGATATAGAGAACAACCTTATTAAATTAGGTAAAAATAACTTATATGACATAGATTGTGTTCAAAGTAATTATGAGGGTAAATTAATAGAAATAATACAAAACGCTTCTAGGTTCCATTCTGGAATAATAATTAATGCAGGAGGCTATTCTCATACATCTATAGCTTTAATGGATGCTTTAAAATTTTTTAATAAGCCAATTATTGAGGTGCATATGTCGAATATATATAGAAGAGAAAATTTTAGGCATGAATCATATATCTCTAAGGTAGCTAATGGATGTATTTGTGGTTTTGGAGATTTAGGGTACGAATTAGCAGTGTATTCTATAATTAAATTATTAGAAGAGATAAATTAATATAGTGGGAGAATTTCATGGGTAGAATTTCAATAGATAAGCCATTAATAAAAGAGCTTTCAGAGCTTTTAGATGAAAATAATTTAAGTGAGATAAGTGTTACTCAAGGGAGGTTATCACTTAAGGTATCTAGAAATTTAACATCAGGTGGAACTATTATCACTCAAAATAGAGATAAAAACACATTAGAAGTAGAAGATAAGGAAGTGCTTTCAGATTATGCTGGTGCAGTAAAGTCTCCTATGGTGGGTACAATTTACTTAGCTTCTTCTCCTAAGGATAAACCCTTTATATCAATAGGCCAGTCTATTAAAGAAGGTGATCAATTATTTATAATAGAGGCTATGAAAACTATGAATCCAGTAAAGTCTCCTTTCTCAGGTGTAGTAAAGCAAATTAATATTAAAAATGAAACTCCTGTAGAATATGATGAAGTTCTTGCAGTTATAGATATTATATAAAGTATTTTAAAGTGATAAAAAAAGTATTAATAGCAAATCGTGGTGAAATAGCTTTACGAATTATTAGAGCTTGTCACGAATTAGATATAAAAACAGTAGCTGTTCATTCTACGATAGATGAGAATTCTATGCATGTTAGATTGGCCGATGAAAGTGTTTGTATTGGTCCTGCCTCCGCTACAAAAAGCTATTTAAGTGTTTCTGCTATTTTATCAGCCGCAGAAGTAAGTGGAGCAGATGCTATACATCCAGGATATGGCTTTCTTTCAGAAAATGCTA
>JAQWRB010000117.1 GCA_029243935.1 Alphaproteobacteria bacterium | reverse complement strand
GTACTATTAGGTAAGGCTAAACCTATAGCTTCACTTACACAAGCCATAGTATTAGCAGTAAACTGTCCTCCACATGAACCTGCAGATGGACATGCTGCACGCTCTATTAAATCTAACTCTTTGGCATCTATAATACCTGCATCATTTTGACCTACTGCTTCATAAACATCTTGAACTGTAAGGTCTCTTCCTTTATGTCTGCCTGGCATGATTGATCCTCCGTAGATAAATACGCTTGGAACATTTAATCTAAGCATTGACATCATAACACCTGGTAGAGATTTATCGCATCCAGCAACCCCGACTAATCCATCGTAACAGTGACCTCTTACAGATAATTCAATTGTATCCGCTATCGCCTCTCTACTTGCTAAAGAAGCTTTCATACCTTGGTGACCCATTGCTATGCCATCAGTAACAGTTATAGTCGTAAATTCTCTTGGCGTGCCATCCGCTAAAGACACTCCTTTTTTTACAGATTGAGCTTGTCTTCTTAAAGTAATATTACATGGAGCTGACTCATTCCAAGTGGTGGCAACTCCAATAAAAGGTTGATGTATTTGTTCCGTAGTTAAATCCATTGCATAAAAAAATGATCGATGTGGAGCCTTACCAGGCCCTTCCGTAACGTGTCTACTTGGTAATTTATCTTTATTAAATTTTGTCATAATAACCCCCCAATATCTTAATTAAATTTTATTATCTAATCTATTAATTGCTAATTTCAGCCTATCAGCAAATCCCATGATTTCCTTTTTTCTACGTTTTTGCTCTTCTATTACGTCTATAGGAGCTCGTTCAATAAATTTTTTATTTAATAATTTAGCATCAATTATAGATATATCATTTTTTAATTTTGATAAATCTTTATTTAACCTCACTAATTCTATCTTTATATCTATTACACCTTTTAGAGCAACATTAAAAGTTGAATCACCTACTAGTATTTGAGCTGAATTATCAGAATTATTAGAATCTAAAGTAAAATTTTCTATACGAGCTATTGTTTTTAAAGTTTTAATATTACTGTTTATAATTTTAAGGTTTTTTTCATCTATTGATTTATAACTTATATTTATCAAGGATTTAAATGGTATATTTAACATTGATCTTAAAGATCTAATTTCACTAATAAATTTTATTACCCACTCTATCTCACTATTATTTTTACTTAATTTAATTTTTTCTATATTAGAATTAGGCCACTCTTTTAGGGAAAGCATTTCATCAAAATTATGAATCTTACTATATAAGTATTCAGTATTAAAAGGAATAATCGGATGTAAGATTGTTAATATTTTACTAAATACATAGGCTGTAGTGTTTCTAATCTCTTTATTTTCTTCACTATCAATATCGGATAAAATAGATTTTACTATTTCTAAATACCAATCACAAAAATTATGCCAAACAAAATGATATGCGCTATTTGCTGCTTCATTAAATCTATAAGATTCTATCTCTGAAGACACATTATCTGCTGTCTCATACAGAAGATTAACTATCCATAAACTAATAGGCTTTTGGATCAATTTTATATCAAATTCTACATCTAAAACACATCCATTTATTTCTAAAAATTTTGAAGCATTATGTACTTTAGTTATAAAATTTCGATATCCAACTATCCTATCTTCAGCAAGCTTTATATCTCTACCCTGAGTAGCTAATGCAGTTAAAGAAAACCTAATAGTGTCTGCACCATATTCATCCATAAGTACTAATGGGTTTACTACGTTACCTTTTGATTTTGACATCTTATTGCCTTTTGAGTCTCGAACTAAAGCATGAACATAAACCTCCTTAAATGGTGATTTATCCATAAAATGAATACCTAGCATCATCATTCTAGCCACCCAAAAAAATATTATATCTGGCCCTGTAACTAAATCATTTGTCGGAAAATAATACTCTATTTCTTTATTATTTTTATTTGTAATCCCATCAAAAACACTCATTGGCCAAAGCCAAGATGAAAACCATGTATCCAAAACATCTTCATCTTGTTTTAAATCTGACAACTCTATATTTTCAAAACCTTGTATTTTATGAATTTTGATTAGTGCTTCTTGACTATTTTTCGCAACCACAAACTTATCATTTTGATAATAAAAGACAGGAATACGATGCCCCCACCATAATTGTCTTGAAATACACCAATCCTGAATATTCTGCATCCAATGTTTATATGTGTTTTTAA
>JAQWRB010000114.1 GCA_029243935.1 Alphaproteobacteria bacterium | reverse complement strand
CTGTAGGTTGGTTCTGGTACTTAGGAACACTAATTCCTGTTATTGGATTGGTTCAAGTTGGGCAACAGGCGATGGCCGACAGATATGCGTACGTTCCGTTAATTGGAATATTTATTATCATCGCATGGGGCCTTCCCGAGTTCTTTAAAAATTTTCACTTTAAAAAACCCCTATTACTTTTCTTAGTTTTAATATTTTTTTCTGTGCTAATGAGGTTAAGCTGGATTCAGTTACACTACTGGCAAAACAGCGAAAAACTTTTTAACCACGCTATTGAGGTAACTGATAAAAAATATCCTAGTTTTGTTGGTATATATAATAACCTTGGCGTCGTGCTAAATGAACAACTCAAGTTTAAAGAGGCTATGGTTCATCTGAAAAGCGCAGTCAAACTTCAACCCACCTATTCCGAAGCACATAACAATCTTGGCAACGCCCTAAGCGGATTGAATCGTTTTAGAGAAGCTAATATTTACTATAAAGAAGCTATTAGACTTAATCCTAACTACCCTGAAGCACACAATAATCTTGCCAATTCTCTAAGTAAAAAATTGCGCCTCGACGAGGCTATTATTCACTATAAGAAAGCTATTCAACTCAAACCAGAATACTCCGAGGCTCATTTTAATTTTGGAGTCACATTAAATAAATGGAATCGTTCTGAACAGGCGATTGGTTACTTGGAAGAGGCAATTAGACTTAACCCTAATTTTACTAAAGCACGTCTAAGCCTTGGAAATATTTTAAGGCTGAAATATGAATTTAAAACCGCGATACATCACTTTAACACTATCATTAAAGTGAACCCGAATCACGCTATCGCCCATAACAGTCTTGGAACTGCTTTAGCAGAACAAGGTAATTTTGAGCAAGCTATTGACCATTTCCATACATCCATAACAATTAACCCTCGCTATCTAGAAGCCCACCAAAATCTTGGGACAATATTTTTAATCTTGGGGCAGCCTGAACAATCGGCTGTCTATTTTAAAACTGCAAAAGAGATTGCGATGAATGAAACATTAAAAGAATGAATCTTAAAAAATACTTTAAAAGTCAGCTTCTGAAAAAATCTTTTTACGGGCCTGAGATCTAATCTCTTTATTCGTTATCCTATTAATTATAACGAAACTTAGGTTTAATTTTCTGGCAATTTTATCGAACGTGATGAAGGAGCCTATCTCTATATGGATCAATTACTTTTAGAGGGGATTGCTACCCATACCTAAGCATACTCTCTTTACTTTCCGAGTATATTTATAAGCTACGCATTAACTGTTTTATTCTCGGTTAAACTATTTTTGGGAAAAAATTTATCAACGTAAATAAGATCATAATCAATACTTAGCGTGACCTTTTAAGTACTTAAAAATAGAATAAAAAATAGGGTCAACCAGACAAGCGGGTTGACCCTATAATAAACTTGGTGCTAATAATAGATCCTTTTCTAGTTTACACCTGCACCACCCCGGATAATAACTCCCTTAGATACCTCAGTAGCAGTAGCACTATACCCTGTAAGTGGTTGTTGAATCCTGGAGCCGGAAACCGATGAATCATGCATATCTCCAATAAATTCCATCGCAAACCCAGCACCATTAGATTCCTGATAAACTACACCCCACATAGAAAGCTGGTTAAGGCCATCATATCTTTGTACGGAGACTGCCCGAACCCCGGTCGTTGTATCTGAGTAGCGACCAGGACGATTAACATCTAAGGTTGCACCGTAAGGATGCGTACCAACTGATGTAACCTTGATATTCCCAAACTGCGAGGCATCTGTAGTCGTGATTAGATGCGTCTGAGTATCAGTAAACGAAGCATTATTGCCGTTAATGGTGGCATGACTCTGATTAACAACAAAGACCCGGTGAGTCTCACCCGCTGACACAGTAAAAATAGCGGCCCTACCACCAGCAGTATTAGGAACCGTGGTCATATTCATCGCTTCAACCACCAATCCGATGCTAGTATGTGCCGTAGCCAATGACGGGTGACTGATACCAATAAAGGTATATGAATCATTAGCTACCACCTGTGCATAAGGGGCGATAGCGATGCGAGCATTATGTTCGGGTCCAGTAGTAACCGCGGGTAAATTTGGCGCTTGTGCTAATGATCCTGCATGAGCATTCTGGACCAGAAGCCCAAACCCAAGCATAGTTAAAACTAAAAATAAATTTATTTTTTTCATTAGTTATTCTCCATAATATTTCATCAGCCAATCTCGTGGCATAATTTTAAAGTATAAAGCTTCTATTGAAGGTTGACACCTGAACTATTAATGCGATCGCAGTCTCCGCTCTTTGTTTGTGCAGTATGGGTAGCTCCTTGCCCAGCGTTGAACCTAAATGTTACTGCTGGTGTCGTACTATCATTCATATCACCAACAAATTCCATGGCAAAACCAGTAGTATTCGCCTCGATGATAACTGAACCCCAATAGGTAAGAGTGGTTGAATCCCTAAAACCAGCGCCGTGGCCTATTGCGGTCGGGTATCCACCAGCGTGTTTTTGCCAAGGATGAGTCGCCACTGGTGTGGCACGAATGTGACCGTATGTAAAATCTGTAGTACCGGCTAAAAATGCCCCCGACGTGATAGTTGTTGAGTTAACGGTAGCGTGATTCGTTGGAACAATAAACACACGCTGGGTTGATCCTGCCGTAACCGTGAAACTTTCAGCGGTATCGTAGGCAGCTCCTGCACTAGTGATAGCATTGATTTTAACACCAATTTGTGAAGCCATACCCGAAAGCGATGAATGAGAAACCGCGATGAAGGTATAAGAACCTGAGTCAACCTGCCAATATGGAGAAGTTACTATAAAATTATTAGCAAAGGTGTCATCAACTTTACCATCCACTATATTACGAGATGGGTTTTTAGCAGCGAATGCGTTTCCTGTAAAAATAACAAGAAAAGCCGTCACTAAGATACTGAAGACGTATCGTTTTAATTGCATTATTTTCATTTTCTACTCCTGTATATTCATATTGATATATTCAAGTGAATTTAAATTTATAAAATAACGGTACCCATCTTGACCGACCGTCACGGTTTATTGATCACCACCTCCTTCAATCTGATTTGAAAAAGTTAATATTAAATAATAAAATGGGGTTCGCCCATTAAATCATTGAAATTGATCAGCAAAAATTTCTAAAATGGATTACCAATCAAGGACTTCAAAATAATACTTCGTCGGTTAAATAATACCTATTCAGCTTTACTATCGGCCGGTAAGTATAATATCTTAAAAAAAATTAATTTTTTTCTGCTTTACTCTTCTATTATTTACCTTTTATTAAAAATTTTAATTCTTTGTAAATGACTTAGGGACCTAAGCCTTTATCAAAATCTATACCTATATAGTTGTAATATATACTTTTACACATTTTTTAGCAATTTTATTAGCTTCCTGTATCATCAGTGCATGATCTAACTAATATTATGATATATCCTTGAAAATAACGTACCTTAATCAATTAGATTCAGACACCTCAAACCAGTAAAATTGGCTTTCCATAGTCAGGTGGGGAA
>JAQWRB010000095.1 GCA_029243935.1 Alphaproteobacteria bacterium | reverse complement strand
CTTCATAATAATTCTCTGCCTTATGCCTTTTTCTTATCAGCCAACCTACGTCATTGCCTGCTAAATCATTTACTGCAAATGGTCCCATGGCCCACCCCCATGATTCTGCCACAGCATCTACTTGTTCTGGAGTAGCTCCTTCTTCCACTAATAAATGTGCTTGTTGAATATATTGATGGAACATTCTATTACCTACAAAACCATCACAATTTCCTGCAATAATTCCAACTTTTTTAATTTTTTTAGCTAAGGACATTAATGTAGCAAGAATATCATTTTTTGTTCTACTGCCTCTTACTATTTCTAATAACCTCATCACATTTGCAGGACTAAAGAAGTGTGTTCCAACAACTTCTTCGTGTCTACTTGTAGCATCGGCTATTTCATCAATATCTAAAGTTGAGGTATTTGAAGCCAATATGGCGCCTTTTTTTGCAAGCGCATCAATTTTTGTAAAAATTTCTTTTTTAATATTCATTTCTTCAAAAACAGCTTCAACAACAATATCAGTATCTTTTATTACATCCCAATCTAAAGTGGGAGTTAAAAGATTCATTCTTTTATCCATATTTTCTTGCGAAAGTCTTCCTTTAGAAACAGTTGCTGCATAATTATTTTTTATAATATTCATGCCTTTTTCTAAAAATTCGCTAGTAGTTTCTATTATGCTTACAGGGATACCAGCATTTACAAAGCTCATGGCTATACCCCCACCCATAGTACCACATCCAATAACTACAGCATTATTAATTGGTCTGAGTGGTGTATTTTTATCCATTCCAGGAATTTTATTCGCCATTCTTTCAGAAAAGAAAGAGTGTATAAGAGCTGCTGATTCTTCTGAATCATGACATATTTTAAATAAATCTCTTTCATTTTTTATGCCTTCTTCAAAGGGAAGGTTAATAGCTCCTCTTACTGCTTCTATGCAGCGAAGAGGTCCTTTTCGTCCTCTCAGTCTTGGAGTAATCTTTTTGATAGCATTTTCAAACAAATCAGGAGATATGTTTGAAACTTTTTCATTTTTTTCTCTTGATTTAGGATGTTCATTATGTGCAAGGATTTTCTTTGCAAATATAATAGCATTATCAATTAATTCTTCATGATTTGTATTTTCATACATTTCTTCAATTAACCCTTCTTTTAGGGCTTTACTAGCAGGAATAGGCGTTCCACTAGTAATCATTTCTAGAGCTAATTCTGGACCAACTAATCTTGGAAGTCTTTGTGTCCCACCTGCTCCGGGTAAAATACCTAATTTTACCTCTGGCAATCCAAGTAAAGTTTTAGAATTTGCTACACGGTAATGACATCCCATAGAAACTTCTAAACCCCCTCCCAATGGAGTTCCGTGTAATGCAGCTATAGTTGGTTTACTACTATCTTCATATTCAAATATTACAGTATTTAAATCTGGACTCATGGTAGGTTTACCAAATTCTGAAATATCGGCACCTGCCATAAATGTTCTACCACCACCGGTTACAATTACTGCTTCTGCTGCAGAATCATTTAGGGCTTCTTTTAAACAATCTGATAAACCAGCTCTTACGGCTTGAGATAATGCATTTACTGTAGGATTATTGACAGTAATAATTCCTATATTCTCTTTACGTTCATAACTAACCGGACCACTCATATTAAACTCCCTAAAGTTTTTTTATTCAAAATTATTTCAGAAATTTAATTATACTTTATGTTTAATAATCAAACAACATCAATTTTAAAGAAAATATACACTATTAGTGATCATCTAAGTTTTTAAAAACAGTTGTTTTAAATATAGTTTATAAGCTAAAAGTAAAACAAGTGGGAACGAATGTGCATTTGGTTAGCACGGGGACGTAGCTCAGCTGGATAGAGCAATTGATTCCTAATCAATAGGTCGGAGGTTCGAATCCTCTCGTTCCCACCATAATTATCAAAATTTAAATATAAATATAACTTTAATTTTTTATTAAGGGTTTATTTATTTTTATAAAAAGTTTATTAAGAACATTCATATAAGCTTTATTAAACATATTGAATTGGAACTTATTATGGAAGATAAGAATAACAAACTAAGCTTTACTGAAATATTGGAGTCGAATTCTATAAATTTAGCTTCAACATCAAATTTAAGTGTAATAGAAATATCTTCAGCGCTTCTATTTTCATTGGTTTGCAGTTTAATTATAGCATGGACTTATAAATCAACTTTTCAAGGGGTTTTATATCAACATTCTTATTTAGTAAGTTTAATAATGGCATCTATTATTACCTCATCAGTAATTATGGTTATAAGTGGAAACTTGATTTTGTCTTTGGGTATGGTGGGAGCACTTTCTATAGTTCGCTTTCGCTCTGCTATTAAAGACCCTTTAGATAT
>JAQWRB010000055.1 GCA_029243935.1 Alphaproteobacteria bacterium | reverse complement strand
ACCTGAGGATTATTTTCTGTCATCAAAAAGAAAGCCTTCTAAATGGCAAGAACAAAAACCAATTCTAAGACTGGCGGTTTTATTTGGAAAAAATATCATTGGGGTTTCTCTTATTATAGGGGGCTTATTGATGCTGGTTTTGCCTGGACAAGGTCTGCTTACAGTTGTGACGGGATTATTGTTAATTAACTATCCAGGAAAATATAAGCTAGAACAAAAACTTGTAGCAATACCTTCTGTCTTTAGAGCTTTAAATTGGATAAGGGTGAAAGCAAACAAACCACCACTCAAAAGAAAGACTGCACATCAATAAAATTACATTTTTTAAAATTCTATTACTTGACTTGCACCATGCTCTAAGTTGTATAGTTCTTCTTACATGTAACATAGGCATTAAAATTCTATATCTAAAAAACTAATGCAGGAGAAAAATATGGGGATTGAAAATAAAAAATGGATAGGTACTATGAAGATTAAATCTAAAATAAATGGTGCGGAAAGTCTTGTAAGAACATTAGTTCATAATGATGTAAATGTTTGTTTTGCAAATCCAGGAACATCTGAAATGCATTTTGTAGGAGCGCTTGATAAAGTTCCTGGAATACGCTGTGTTTTAGGACTATTTGAAGGTGTGCTAACAGGCGCAGCAGACGGGTATTATCGTATGAGCAGAAAACCTGCTTCTACTTTATTACATTTAGGTCCAGGATTAGGTAATGCATTAGCGAGTATTCATAATGCAAAAAAGGCTCATTCAGGAATGATTAATATAATTGGACAACATACTTTACAACACTTAGAAGTTGAGTCTCCTTTAACGTCAGATATTGAGGCAATAGCACGACCTATGTCTCATTGGGTTAAGACATCTACTAAATCTATGGATTTATCTAAAGATGGAGCTAAAGCTATAGAGTATGCAAAAAAAGCTCCTGGGAAAATAGCTTCTCTTATATTACCTGCCGATACGGCATGGGGGGAAGGGGGAGATATAATAAAAGCAAAAAATGCAGGTATTAGAGGCAAAGTTGATGAAGTTAATATAAAAAAAGTAGCTAAAATTCTAACTAATGGTAAGCATTCTACTCTTATTTTAGGAGGAGAAGCTTTAACAGAAGAAGCTACTTTACTTGCAGGAAAAATTTCATCCAATACAGGATGCGGAATTATTACAGAAGCTGCAAATGCTAGGTTATCAAGAGGGGCAGGCCGATTAGATATGCTTAGAATTCCTGGGGCTGGAGTAGTGGAAAGAGCACTAGCTATGTTAGATAAAGCAGGGCAATTAGTATTAGTTGCATCTAAACCACCTGTTGCATTTTTTGGATATCCTAATAAACCAAGCTTATTATATAAAGAGAATGTTCCTATAGTAAATTTGGTAGAAGTAGATGAAGATATAGTTTCCGCTTTAACTGATTTAGCAATTGAATTAGGAGCAATTAATGAACTTCCTAATCATATTGCTATAGCAAAAAGACCAGAGCGTCCAAGTGGAAATATAACTAAAGAAAAATTGGCCATGGCAATTGGAGCCACTCTTCCAGAGAATGCCATAGTTGTAGATGAATCAGTTACAACGGGTAGAGATTTTTTTCCAGCTACTGCTGGTGCTCCACCTCATGACTGGTTGAATAATAGAGGAGGGGCTATAGGATATGGTATGCCTGTAGCAATAGGCGCAGCCATAGCATGTCCAGATAGAAAAGTGATTTTACTCGAAGGAGATGGAAGTGGAATGTATACAGTGCAGTCTTTATGGACTATGGCTAGAGAAAATTTAGATATTACTATTTTGATATTTGCTAACCGTACATATGAAATATTGCGTGGAGAACTTACAAATGTTGGGATACAAAATCCAGGACCTAGAGCAGTAGATATGCTAACTTTAGATAGACCTTATATAGATTGGGTAAATGTGGCAAAAGGTATGGGAGTAGAAGCATTACAAGTTAATAATTGTGAAAAACTTTTAAAAGCACTAGACGTTGGAATAAAAAAAGATGGCCCATTCTTAATTGAAATTATTTTTTAGCAATATTTATTTTTTCAATTTAAAACCATTATTACCTAAAAACCTATAAGCTCTTGGAATAAATTTTATACAAATTTCTTTATCTTCCACTAATAATTCTGAACCTTCAATATACTTTCCATTAACGTTTTTATTCACTTTGATTAAATTTCTGTATTGACTCACTATCTGTATAATACTTTTTCTAGTTTCTTGTTTAATTTGAGCCTGATTATTTTTTTTAATCATAATCCAAGAAATTAATGCTCCTTCCTGTAAATTAATCGCTGCATTTAAAATATTTATGTTAGGAGTGACTTCATTTAACGCTTCAAATAAACTACCACAGCGTAATGAAAAATTAGCTAAATAATATAATTTACCAATTTCTGATTTTAAGTTTTCTTCTTTTAATAGTTCCTTAAGTGAAGTGATTTTGTTATCCGAATTTGCTGCATGAATAGTAGAAAATATAAAAATTATAGTGATTAAATAATATTTATATTTTAAGAAAGCCATTTTATTTTCCATCTGTTTTATGTTTTTCTGTAATTCCATTAATAGTTATGCAATCTAGTTTATGATCCGTCCATATTTCTTTTGTTGGTCTAAGAGATTTTATATTATTTATTGTGCCAGCTTTAATAAATAGTAAATCAGGAGAAACACGTACATCACTGATAATGGGAGAGCCACAATTTCCACAAAATTTTCTATATACAGGTTTTCCACTATTTCCAATATCTTCATAACATTTTAATTCACCGCTAATATGTAAAGATTTTCTATCTATACCTATTATTATAGAGAAAGCTGTTCCAGCTTGTCTTTGACAATGTGAACAATGACATACGGTAGTAAATAATGGGTCTAATTTACTGTAGTATTTTATTTCTCCACATAAACATCCTCCTTCAATCTTATTCATAATTTTTGCCTTTCTAAAATATGATTTGTAATTATTATAAAATTAATACTAATATAAATAACTGAGTAAGAAATAATATCAAATTAATCTAATAATGGGGAGGATTAATGTGAAAAAAGCAAATTTACAGAGAAGAAAGTTTATTAAAGGACTTAGTGCTACCAGTGGATATGCTATTGCTGCTCCCTATGTAAAAACATCATATTCAGCAGGAAAATTATTGTTAGGTATATGGTCTCATTGGATACCTGGTGCTGATAATGTTCTGGAAAATATTTTAGTTTCTTGGGGTGAGAAAAATGGAGTAGAAGTTAAAGTAGATTTTATTACATCTATAGGAAATAAATTACTATTAACAGCTCAAGCAGAATCAAGAGCCAGAACTGGCCATGATATTTATTCAATGGGAGTTTGGATGACTTCTATGTTTAGACATAGATTAGAGCCTTTAGATGATGTCGTGGAAGATATTATTTCTAAACATGGACCTTTATTGGATTCTGCAAAATATTATGCTCATTTAGAGGGGCATTGGAGAAGTGCTCCAGCTCCTACAGGATCTTTTTTTGATTCTATGGTTTCACGTTTTGACTTATTTAAGGAACATGCAGGAATAGATCTACAAGCATTGTTCCC
>JAQWRB010000024.1 GCA_029243935.1 Alphaproteobacteria bacterium | reverse complement strand
ATACTGCGAGATCTATTTCTTATAATACAAAAAGAAATAAAGCCTTAAAAAAATATCATAAAGCAAACCTGCCTAACCTATGGCTCTTTACCGATTTACAAAAAACATTAAAACCCGTTGAATTGTCTAAAAAGTTGCCTGTACAATCTGGTGTAATAATTAGGCACTATAACAACTCAAAAAATAAAAAAACTATCATAAAAGATATCTTAAATGTAAAAAAGAGGCGCATGCTTACTGTCTTAATATCAGGAGAGAATAAAAGAGGCTTAAATATAGATGGAAATCATTTTCCACAATGGGCCAGCCCTATAAACAATGGTAATAAAATAACTTCTATGTCTTTTCACCATGCTAAGGACTTAAGAAAAAGTATAAATTTAAAAGCAGATCTAGTTTTTATATCTCCTGTTTTCCCTACAACTTCTCATAAAAATAAAAAATGCTTGGGTGTTATTAAACTAGGCCTTATGGCAAGGTTGTTCAAAAAACATGTGATTGCCCTTGGGGGAATAAATAATAAAAATATAGGAAGATTAAGAAGTTTACCAATTTCAGGATGTGCAGGCATAGACCTGTTTACCAAAGACTTATAATAAGTATAAACAGATTACTAATGTAAGTTTTGTTGTATTATTGCAACATTGTTTTAAAATTATTGCTACGTATGTCTTTTTTAGGTTGCTTGAGCTTGTTTAAACGCGTTAAAATACATGAAACAAGCATTTTTGCTTATAATTTATGTTCTTTGGAGGATTTATAATGAACAAATTTTTAATAACTTTAGCTACTCTTGTAGCTTTCACACTAAGTGGTTTTGCATATGCGCAGACAGTATCTGGTCAAATGCAAAGAATCATTGGTGTAGGTGATGACGTAGACGGTGGTGTTTCTGAGCAATTTACTAGATTCGTAATTTCTACAGAAAAAACTGCTGATAATGGTTGGGTTATAGGTGGATCAATGTCCATTCAGACAGCAGCTGCGACAGGTGGTACTTATGCTCCATCCACTAATTTTATGTATGTACAAACTGATATGATGACTGTTAATATTGGTAATACAATAGGTCCTGCGATAACCTCAGTGCCAGCTGTTAATGGTATGGTTCCAGGTGGCGGTGTTGACGCAGGGTATCAATTCCTTTTTGATGGTGGCAATTTAGCTTCTCAGGGTGTTCAATTCCGTGAAGCATATTATGCTAGCAATGCTGCTAAAATAGACATAGATTTACCATCAGTAAACGGTTTCACTGTAGGTGTGTCTTATACACCTGATTCAGAGTTTGATGCTACTACTCAATCAAGAGCAACAAACACTGTCGAGTCAGCAGCGCATGGAGAAGTAATAGAAGTAGCAGCGAAATATGATGGCGAAATGGAAGGCCTTTCATATACAATAGGTGTTGCAGCTCTATCTGGTAACTCGCAAAGTACAATAACAGGACAGGCTGCTAGATCGACAATAAACGAGGACTTAAGTTCATTTTCTGCGGGTATTAAAGTAACAATGGGCAATATGAGCATTGGTCTGCACGGTTTTGATAATGGTGCAAGTTTTGGAGCATCATCAGATGATGATAAAGCTAGGCACAATGGCTGGAATTCTGCAATCACATGGGCAATGGGTAACCTTACTCTGGGTGTAGGTTATAGTCATCAAGAAAACGTTAGAGGTACTAGAGCTATGGCAGCAATTACGGGAGCAACTGGTGCAGCAGGCGATGTAGCTCAAGATAACATCACTATGGTTGGTCTTGGATATGACATGGGTGGCGGAATAAGCACTTATGTTCAACTATCTAATAATAATCACGAAGATGGCAATGTTTCTACTAATGAAGTAAACCCACAAGTACTATTTGCTGGTATTAACATAGGATTCTAATTCTATATATAAATACACTAAGAATAGATCTTAAATTAAGAGGCAGTATAATTATACTGCCTCTTTTTTTATAAAAAATCAGCTATTGCTTTTCATATAGTATAAATGTAAATCTATGTATAATAAGAAACTTAATGTAACTGGATCTACATATAATGGGCTTTAATAGTAAAACTACTTATTTTATCTTAGCAACTTTATTCTTAAGCTTGCTTCTTACAAATGCTTGCTCCTTAGAAGACACAGAAATTACGAGAGCACCTCCTAATGAAGACACAGAGATGATGAGAGAGAGGATAAGGAGAGAGAACGCAGGAAATGCAGATGAAGAAACATTTATTGGTAAGCTATTCCAAGATGTTACAGGATTTGGAGATAAAAAAGAATCTACTGGAGGTGGAATTGGAGTAAATACTTTCCTTTGGAGAGCTACTTTAGATACATTATCTTTCATGCCATTAATTTCAGCAGACCCATTTGGAGGAGTAATAATTACAGATTGGCATGCAGACTCTGAAGCAGCCAAAGAAAAGTTTAAAATAGTAGCATATATAATTGGAACAGAATTGAGAGTAGACGGAATAAAAATTTCTATTTTTAAAAAAATTAAAAATGAAAGTGGTCTATGGGTAGATAAAAAAAGTGGTAAAATACTACAAAATAAAGTTGAAGACGCAATTTTAACAAAAGCACGAAAATATAAAATTCAAAACATAAAATAACCTATCTTAAAAGAGAGCAATAATGATACCCCATAGGCCATATCAAGCAAAAAATATAGAAAAAAAGTGGCAAAATATATGGGAAAAAAATAATGTTTTTGAAACCTCTCCTAACAATAATAAAAAAAATTATTATGTTTTAGAAATGTTTCCATATCCTTCAGGAAAAATACATATGGGACATGTGCGTGTGTACACATTAGGAGATGTGCTTGCACGATATAAAAGAGCTAAAGGCTTTAATGTTCTACACCCTATGGGATGGGATGCTTTTGGAATGCCCGCAGAAAATGCTGCTTTTGAAAATAAAGTGCATCCTGCTATATGGACGAAAAAAAATATAGATAATATGCGTGAGCAGCTTAAAGCCATGGGATTAAGTTATGACTGGCAGCTAGAATTCTCTACATGTGACCCTTTATATATCGAGTGCCAACAAAAAATATTTTTAGATTTTTATAAAAACAATCTGGCATACAGAAAAGAAGCCTGGGCAAATTGGGACCCTATTGATCAAACAGTTCTTTCTAATGAACAAGTAATTGATGGAAAAGGATGGCGATCAGGAGCAAAAGTAGAAAGAAGAAAACTTCCACAATGGTTTTTTAAAATTACGGAATTTGCTGATGAATTGATAGATAGCCTAGACAAATTAGATAATTGGTCAAACCAAGTTAAAGTTATGCAAAAAAATTGGATAGGTAGATCTGAAGGCCTTAAATTAAAATTTAAAATTTCTGATAATTCTGTATTACCAAAAAATACGGATTTCATAGAAGTATACACTACTAGGCCAGATACGATTTTTGGTGCGAGCTTCATTGCCATTGCTCCAGATCATCCTCTTTCTAAGGATTTAGCTAATAATAATAAAGATTTGCAAAAATTTATATTTGAATGTAATCAAATTGGCACTTCTGAAGAAGCATTAGAAAAAGCTGAGAAAAAAGGTTTTAATACAAAAATACAAGTTCATCATCCTTTTGTGGAAGGGGAATATTTACCCGTTTATATAGCAAATTTTGTTCTAATGAGTTATGGCACAGGTGCTATATTTGGGGTGCCTGCTCATGATCAAAGAGATCTTGATTTTGCTAATAAACTCAACTTACCTATTAAATCAGTCGTTGAAAGCCAAAATGCAGAAGACAATAATATAAGTAATATAGCATATACTGGTAACGGAAAAATAATAAATTCTAATTTTCTGAATGGAATGAATATTATAGAGGCTAAAAAACATATCATTAAAATTGCAGAAGAAAAAAGTATAGGAAAAAAATCTAAACAATTTAGATTACATGATTGGTGCGCTTCAAGGCAAAGGTATTGGGGGTGTCCTGTGCCTATTATATTGTGTAATGATTGCGGAATAGTTCCCGTACCTAATTCTCAACTTCCAGTTTTGCTTCCTAATGATGTCACATTTGATAAACCAGGTAATCCTCTAGACTATCATGAAAAATGGAATACAATAGACTGCCCAGAATGTGGAAGATCCGCTAAAAGAGAGACGCAAACTTTTGATACTTTTGTTGATTCTTCTTGGTATGCTCTTCGATACCCTGCACCTAAATCTAAAGACCCCATAGATAAAAAGCAAATGCTTCAATGGTGCCCTCCTGATCAATACGTAGGAGGAATAGAACAC
This sequence comes from Alphaproteobacteria bacterium, assembly GCA_029243935.1. Classification (GTDB taxonomy): domain Bacteria; phylum Pseudomonadota; class Alphaproteobacteria; order TMED109; family TMED109; genus TMED109. Next base: position 7,315 of record JAQWRB010000024.1, on the reverse strand, counting down.
GCCATACTTCATTTATTATATTCAAGATTTTTTAATAGGGCATTAAAAAAAACAAATTATGTTGATTTTGATGAGCCTTTTAAAGGATTATTTTGTCAAGGAATGGTCTGCCATAAAACTTATAAAGGGCCAAACGGATGGTTAGAGCCTGAGGAAATATTTTTTAAAGATAACAAAGCTTTTCAAAAATCAGACTTACAAGAAGTTGAGATAGGCAGGTCTGAAAAAATGTCTAAATCAAAAAAAAATATTGTAGACCCAATGTCAATTATTGAGACTTACGGCGCAGATACCGCTCGTCTCTTTATGCTATCAGATTCCCCGCCAGAAAGAGATTTAGATTGGAGCATAAGTGGAGTCGACGGATGTTGGAAATATTTAAAAAAAATATGGTCTCATTTACATAATTATTCTTTTAATAATAATGATGAGGGCCTTCTTCTAAAAGCCAAAGAGCAAGACAATAGCATTAGAAGAGAAATTCATTTATGTATTCAAGCTACTACTGAAAACATCGAATCTTTTAGATATAATAGTGCTGTTGCAAGTATAAGAAAATTATCAAATATTTTGCTTGCATATAAAAGCAATACTGAAGAAGCAATAAAAGAACAAATTATATTAGAGGGATGGAAGTCATTTTTAATAATGATGGCACCTATAACACCCCATATTACGGCCGAACTATGGAAACTCATAGATAAAGATTCGTCGTTTTTAGATCAACCATGGCCAAGTGTAGACAAAAACTTACTTAAAGATAAAAAATTAGTAATTGCTGTACAAATAAATGGTAAACTTAAAAACACTATAGAAATAGAACAGGTGGAAGCTAATGATAAAGAGCTGCAAAAAAATAAAGCTCTTGCCTTATATAATATAAAAAATGCTATAATCAATAATACGCCTAAGAAAATTATAGTAATACCTGGAAAAGTAATTAACATTGTTATTTAAAAAATATATATATAAATATTTTATTATCAGTATACATTTGCTTATAATATCATTATTTTTTTCGTGTCAATTTAAGCCTGTTTATATGTCTAAAAATACAGGTGTTAAACTTTGTTCTATTAAGGTTGACGAGGAAAGAAAAAGTGCAGAGCTTTACGAAATAAGTTTTAAAAAAGAATTGGAGTCTATTTTATGTACAAAAATAATAAACGGCCCTAATTATTATTTAAAATGGGATATAAAAAAAACTTATAGAGAACTCATAAAATCAGAATCTAATACGACAAAAAGATATGAAGAAACCTTAATAATAAATTTTTCAATTTATCATATTAAAAATGAATCCCTTATTTATTCTGATAAAGTGTCTGTTAAAGGGGCCTACAATATTTTAGAAGAAGAAATAATTAGTACTTTAGCCTCTAAAAAATCTGTGGAATTACAGATTGCTATTATTGGAGCAAGACTTACTTTAGATAAAATACATTTGTTTATGTTAAAAGATGAAAATTCCAAACTATAAAATAGACCAATACTGTAAGGGCTTAATTCCTAAAGCTCCTGCTATACTATTGTATGGCCAAGACTATGGTTTAATAAGTGAGAGATCTTCTTTAATTATTAGTAGCTTTTTTTCCAATATAAATGGTGGTATTAATTCTTTTAATATTGTTGATTTTTCGGCTGCTAGTATCATATCTAATCCTGAGGAATTAGAAATAGAGGCAAGTTCTATATCTTTGCTAAATGCTAAAAAAGTAATTAGGATAAAAGATGCTGTTGATAGCTCCTATGCAGCTTTAGAAGACTATCTATTAAAGCCTTATCAAGACTGTCTAGTAATAGTCTTAAGTGAAAACTTATCTCCAAGATCTAAACTTAGAAAATTATTTGAAAAGCATAATGAAGCGATTATACTTCCTTGCTATAGTGATGAGAAGAAAAATATATTAAATTTAATTGAGAGTTCTTTAAAAGCTGAAGGTATTAATATTGATGATGATAGTAAACTATTATTAGCAAACTATTTAGGTATTGACCGCTTAATTACAAAAGCAGAAATTGAAAAAGCTATACTCTATGCAGGAAAGCTAAAAAAACTAGACATAGATGATATTTCTGCTTTTTTAAGTGATCAAGCCTCTATTAATATTGATAATTTATACGATTTAAGCTTAATAGGTGATATTGAAAATGCCTATAGAGTCTTATTTAGGATACAAAAAGAAGGAGTTCCTGCAATACAAATAATAAGGGTGTTTATAAGACAATTGCAAAACCTCTATAGTATACTTTATTCTCTATCTGTAAACTCTAATATTAATAATATATTAGATAACTTTAAACCGCCTATTTATTTTAAAAGAAAAGCTTATATTAAAAAGCATGCTGCAAAATGGTCTTTGAGTAAAATTAATAAAGCTCTTTTATTGCTAGAAAGTGCAGAATTTTCTTGTAAGCTTCCTAAAAGTAATCCTGATATTATTACTAAGCAAGCAATTTTAAGTATTGGTCTAATAGGCAAGAATTAATCAGCTTTATTTTTTTATTTTTTTAATTATTTCTTCCAATTGTTCTAAATTTTGATACTTAAATATTATTTGGCCCTTACCATTTTTGTCCTGAATAATTGTCTTAAGTCCAATAATTTCTTCTATTTCATTTTCTAAACTTCTAATATTAACATCAATACTACTTTTTGTGCTTCCTTTATTTACTACTTTACTTTTAGCTAATATTTCTACCTGTCTAGCATTTAATCCATTCTTAACTATCATTCTTGCTAGTTCTATAGCATTTTTATGCCCTATTATTGGCCTTACTTGCCCTATGCTAATTTTTTTTTCCACTAAAAGATCTTGTACTTCTTTTGGCAAGCTTAATAATCTAATAAAATTAGTCACATAAGCTCTGCTTCTTCTAATTTTTGAGCCTAGTTCTTCTTGTGTAATAGAAAAATTTTCCATTAACTTCTTATATCCTTTTGCCTCTTCTATTGGAGACAAATCTTCACGTTGTATATTTTCTATTAAAGCAACGATAGCTATATCTTCATCTTTAATATTTTTTATAGAAACTGGTATTTCATGAAGGCCTGCTATTTGTGAAGCTCGCCATCGCCTTTCTCCAGCAATTATTTGCCACTCTTGTTTTTTGTTTTTTGTAGGCCTAACTAGTATTGGTTGCAAAACACCTCTATCTTTTATTGATTCTGCTAGTTCGGCTAATGACTCCCTACTAAAAAATTTTCTTGGTTGAAAAGGGTTTGGTTTAAGAAGTTCTATAGGTATAAAAATTAAATTATTTGTATTCACATCTTCGCCTAATTGTGATTCTATATTATCTGAAAATAAAGCCTCTATTCCTCTACCTAAACCACGTTTTTTTTTAGGCGTCATTAGTTTTCTCCTTTTGTTATTCTTACTATCATTTCTTTTGCTAAAGATATGTACGCTTGACTTCCAGGCGCATTAATATCATATAAAATTGCGGGCAACCCATGTGAAGGCGCTTCTGCTAATCTAACATTTCGCGGTATAATTGTTTTTAAAACATCTTTACCAAAATATTTTATTACCTCTTCTTTTACCTCTAAACTAATACGGTTTCTTTTGTCATACATCGTCAATAATATGCCTTCTATATATATTTTTTTATTTAGTTTTTCTTTTATACGTGTAATTGTTTTTTTTAAATGAGATAACCCTTCCAATGCAAAAAATTCGCATTGCACAGGTATTAAGAGTGAATCAGCAGCAGTTAAAGCATTTATTGTTAATAAGCCTAATGATGGAGGACAATCTATAAAAATAAAATCGTATTTATTTTTTAGTATTGAAGAATATCTTTGTAGCCTATTCATTCTGTCTTCAACATCCACTAATTCTATTTCTACGCCACTTAAATCTACTGTGGCGGGTATAATTTTTAACCCGGGTATGATGGTTTCTTGGATAGCTTCTTCTATATTATTATTATCACCTAAAATTTCATACGCGCCTATCTTCCTATGCTTGTCTTCCACACCTAAGCCTGTTGAAGCATTACCCTGAGGGTCAAGGTCTATTAAAAGTACAGATTTTTTTATAGCCGCCATTGAAGTAGCAATATTTATTGCTGTTGTTGTCTTTCCAACGCCACCTTTTTGATTTGTTACAGCTATAATTTTACCTTTTTTGTTACTGAATGACATTTTTTCTCTCAATGCTCTTTACTACAAATATAAAACTATCTACAGATGTTAAGCTTTTTACTAAATTAAAATTTATATGAAAAAATTTTTCAGCTAACACTAATTCTTTTTTCCAATTTTTTCCTTTAGGGAATACACAGTGCCCCTTACCTTTTATTAAAGGCTCCGCTATTTCTAACAATCTATTTAGTGGCATTACGGCCCTTGCAATAACAGCTATAGCAGATTTACGAGCAAGACGCTCTGCTCTTATGTTATCAATGATTACATTAGTCTGTGTGTGCTTTTTTACTTGTTCTAAAAATATACATTTTTTTTGATTTGCTTCACACAATATTATGTCTTTTCTTCCCATTATAGCCAAAACCATTCCGGGAAACCCTGCTCCTGTGCCAATATCGTATACTGGAGCATCTTTTTCTTCTATTGGCAACAAAGAATATAGTTGTGCGCTGTCTTGAAAATGCCTCTCACAGATATGAGCCAAAGTGGAATTTCCCACTAAATTAAATTTTTTTTGCCACTTTTTTAGTAAAGAGCTATATAATATCAACTTTTCTTTTTCCTCCATTGTAAATTCTGGGAGATAAGCTTGCATAATTATGCGGCTTTTTGACGCATATAAATAATTACTGCCCCTATAGCGGCTGGAGTTATGCCTGGTAAGGCTGCTGCTTGTGCTATAGACTCTGGTTTTACGCGGGACAGAACTTCTTTGGCTTCATTAGAAAGCGAGCCTACCGAAAAATAATCAATATTTTTGGGGATTTTTAACTGGCTATCTTTTCTATATGTATTTATATCATTTCTTTGGCGCGTGATATAAATAGCATATTGTGCTTCTATTTCTATTTGTGCTGCAATAGCAAGCTCAATGCTTTTTAAGCTAGGCCAAATCTCCTTTATTTTTATAAAATCAATGTCTGGAAAGGCAAGCAGATCTATCGCCGTCCTTCTAATTCCATCTTTTCTTATATTTAATCCTGCTTTTATGCCCTGATCAGGAGTAATATTTAGTTTTTTTAAAGAAGCATAAGCCTTCATTAACTTATTTTTCTTAGCTTTATAATGATGCCATCTCTTATCTGAAATAACTCCTATTTTCCTGCCTATCTCAGTTAATCTTTGGTCTGCATTATCTGTCCTTAGCCATAAACGGTATTCCGCTCTAGACGTAAACATCCTATAAGGCTCCGGAGCACCTCTTGTGATAAGGTCATCTATCATTACTCCAAGATATGCGTCTGCTCTATCTAAAACGAGACAAGGCTGACCCAAAACTTTTTGAGCTGCATTTATTCCGGCTATTATACCTTGTCCAGCAGCCTCTTCATAACCTGTGGTGCCATTTATTTGTCCAGCCAAAAATAAGCCTGAAACTTTATTTAATTCTAATGAAGAAGAGCACTCTCTGGGGTCTACAAAATCATAAGCTATCGCGTAGCCAGGCCTCAATATCTTTGTGTTTTCTAAGCCTGGTATTAATTTAATAATTTGCTCTTGAACATCTTCTGGCAAAGACGTGGAAATCCCATTAGGGTAAACAGTGTTGTCATCTAAGCCCTCAGGCTCTAAAAAAATTTGGTGCCTCTCTCTATCTGCAAATCTCATTACCTTATCTTCTATTGACGGACAATATCTTGGTCCTTTAGCATCTAATTGGCCAGAATACATTGCAGATTTCTTAATATTTTTCCTAATTAAGTTATGAATATCAGAGTTTGTCCAAGTAATACGGCAATCAACCTGTTTGTTCTTTACCTTAACATTATAAGTAGAAAACATCTCTGGAGTTACATCTCCTATTTGCTTTTCGAGAACATCCCATTTAATTGTGTTTTTATCTAGTCGCGGAGGAGTCCCAGTCTTTAATCTACCCATCCTTAAATTAAAAGAACGCAAATCATTTGCTAAACTAATAGAAGGGGCCTCGTCAACCCTTCCTGCTGATATAGTTTTTTCCCCCATGTGTATCATTCCATTTAAAAATGTGCCTGTAGTTAATATCACAGCTTTTGCAAAAAATGATTCTCCAGTTTCTAACTTTACGCCCTTAACGTTACCATCTTTTTCCCTTAAAAAACACCCTACCGTTCCTCCTAGAACGACCAGTCCTTTCTGACTGTTTATGGCCTTCTGCATCGCATTCCGATATAATTTTCTATCAGCTTGACATCTAGGGCCCCTGACAGCGGGCCCCCTACTTCTGTTTAGTAGCCTAAATTGTATTCCAGATTTGTCTGCTATTTCTCCCATTACACCATCTAATGCATCTATCTCTCTTACTAGATGCCCTTTCCCTAATCCGCCAATAGCAGGATTACAAGACATCTCTCCAATAGTTTCAATATTATGAGTGAATAAAGCGGTATTTACTTTAAGACGTGCAGCTGCAGCGGCGGCTTCACAGCCTGCATGGCCTCCACCTATAACAACTACATCAAATGACAAATCATTTTTCATTATTTAAACTTATAACTGATACAAATATTTACAAGATTTAGAAAATTTTTCAAAAAGTTCTTTGTTACTAACAAAAACTATCAAAAAAAGAGTTAAAAATGGTAAATTATAGGTTATTTACCTATACAAAAATCGTTGAAAATGCTGCCTAATATCTCTTCAACATCAACTTTTCCAACAATCATACCGAGATGTCTCGTAGCTAATCTTAAATCTTCAGCAGCTTTATCAAAATCTGAAGAACTTTCCTTTTCTTTAAAACTTTCAAGGTATGATAAACATTGTTCCAAATGCTGACGGTGTCTTTCTCTTGTAATTAAAATATCATCATGAGTAATAAATTTTTCATGTAATTTTTTTTTAATTTTTTTAATTAAAGTATCTAAGTTAATATTTTTTTTTATTGAGACTAAGACATGTTCAAGTTTTTGAATTTGATCGTTTAAATTTCCATTCAACAAATCAGATTTATTTATTACTAAAATTGAATTTTTATCAAAAATATCCTTTAAAAAACCTGTAAAATCAATGTTTTTTGGCTCTATAACGACTAGTCTTAAATCTGCTTCTTCAGCTTTTTTTAACGCTAACTTAATTCCTTTTTTTTCTATCTCATTTTTAGACTCTCTTATTCCCGCGGTGTCAGAAACTATAACTGGATAACCATCTAGATTTAAGTGTGTTTCAATTACATCTCGTGTT
>JAQWRB010000013.1 GCA_029243935.1 Alphaproteobacteria bacterium | reverse complement strand
AGCAGAGGAAACTCCAGCAGCAGAGGAAACTCCAGCAGCAGAAGAAACTCCAGCAGCAGAGGAAGATAAAAAATAATTATAAATGGATAATGATGATTTAATAACTATAGGTGTAATTACTGGAAAACATGGTTTAAAAGGACTACTTAAGATTAAGTGGTATACGGAAAATTCTAAAGGCTTAGAATTATATAATCCTATTCATTTAATAAATGGGAATACTTGCACCTTGAAAGTCATGTTTGAAAATAAAGGTCAGGCAATTTGTGCATTAGAAGGCATAAATAGTCCTGAAGAAGCTGATTTATTAAAAAGGCAAAAAATATTTGCAAAAAGATCGGAGTTTCCAGAGTTAAAAAATAATGAATTTTATCAAGTTGATTTAGTTGGTTGTCAAGTAAAAAATAGCGAGGGAAATTATATTGGTGAGGTTACGGCCGTTTATGATTATGGGTCTTCACCATTAGTTGAAATTGGAAAAGAGTTAGTAATATTCAATAATGATAATTTTCCATACGTAAATATTAAGGAAAAAAGAATTGTAACTAATTATGACTCTTTTGGAGAGAATAATGATAAAAAATGATGGATTTGAAGCTAGGGTTTTAACCTTATTTCCTGAAATGTTTCCAGGGCCATTAGAGCATTCATTAGCAGGAAAAGCGCTCAAGAATAAAATATGGAGGTTAAATACAGTTAATATTAGGGATTATTCAGAAGATAAACATGGTACAGTAGATGATGAGCCATATGGAGGAGGCCCTGGTATGATAATGAGGGCAGATATTTTAGCTAAAGCTTTTGATGATAATGACCCAGGAAAAGAATGGGAAAAAATTGTTTTGACCCCAAGGGGAAAACCTCTTACACAAAGTAAAATAAGAGATATTTCTTCCAAACCAGGAGTAGTTATAGTTTGTGGCAGATATGAAGGAATAGATGAAAGGTTTATAAAAGGAAGATCTTTAGAGGAAATTTGTATAGGAGATTATATTTTCTCTGGAGGAGAACCTGCAGCAATAATATTGATAGATGCAATAGTCAGATTATTATCAGGAACTATGGGAAGTGAAAAAAGTTTATTAGAAGAAAGTTTTGAGAAAAATTTGTTAGAACACCCTCAATATACTAGACCTTATGAATGGGAAGGTATAAAGCCACCTGAAGTTTTATTATCTGGAAATCATAGTGAAATAGAAAAATGGCGAAATAAGAAATCTTTAGAAGATACAAAAAAACGCAGACCAGAGCTTTTATTTAGTGAAAAATAATAATTTTAATGATAAACATCATTTATTACTGAGAGGATAAAATAATGAATATTATAGACGAAATTGAACAAGAGCAAATCAAAGAAATTACAGAAAAAAGAATTGTTCCAGATTTTGGGTCAGGGGACACGTTAAAAGTACATTTAAAAGTAGTAGAAGGTACTCGAGAGAGAATTCAAGTTTTTGAAGGTTTATGTATTGCAAAGTCTAATCGTTCTTTAAATTCTACTTTCACAGTAAGAAAAATATCTAATGGTGAAGGAGTGGAAAGAGTATTCCCTGTATATTCTCCTTTAATAGAAAAACTAGAGGTCGTTAGAAGAGGAGATGTGAGAAGGTCAAAACTTTATTATATAAGAAGCTTATCAGGTAAAAAAGCTCGTATTAAAGAGAAAAGATTTGATAATAGAACTAATGTTTCTAATAAAGTTGCAGAGGAATCTCCTTCTATAGTTGAAGAGAATAAAGAAGATAAATAACTAAACTTAATATTTTAATCTTAATTATTTCTTTGAGGTATTTTTATTTTGAAAAAGACTTTATTTGATAAAATATGGGAGCAACATATTGTCGATGAAAGGCAAGATGGGAGCTCACTTATATATATTGATAGGCATCTTGTTCATGAAGTGACAAGTCCTCAAGCATTTGAAGGTTTAAGAGTTA
>JAQWRB010000182.1 GCA_029243935.1 Alphaproteobacteria bacterium | reverse complement strand
ATTCATGGCGCTTAAAGGAGCTTTTAAATTAAGAAGAAAATTTCTTATACTGTCTCTAATTGGATTGGGGAGAACATCTCTGTAGGCATGAGCTATAGGCCCTATTACGTATTCATCTGCCCCATTATTAAAAGCATAAATTTGTCTATTTATAGATTCAAAAGGGTCATTCTCTTGTTTCCCTGCTGTGTCAGGGCTAGAAGCGCATCCATTTAAAAAAAGATACACTATTATAAATAAAATTTTAAAATTAATTATATTTTTATACATTTTTTCCTGACCATAATTATTATATTAATATACAATATATTTTATATTAATTCTTGTTCAAGTTACTTTTAAAAAGATATTATTGTTACAGTGTTGCTTTTTTGCCATAGCCTCCTCCTCCAGGAGTTTTTATTATAATAGTGTCGCCAGGTTTTACATTGATAGTTTCGCTTGAATTTAATTTTTTAATGCCTTTACCTCTTCTTTTTATAAGGTTTATGCCTTTTAAAGCATCTTCCCCATTTAGAATACCATGTGGGGCTATTTTTCTTCTATTCGACAAGATTACAGCAGTCATGCTTTCATAAAATTCAATTTCTCTAATAACCCCATCTCCTCCATTAAATAAGCCTTTGCCACCACTATTTTTTCTAATAGAAAAATTATTTATTTTAACTGGATAACGTAATTCTAGTATTTCAGGGTCTGTCATTCTAGTATTAGTCATATGACATTGAACTGCACTTGCTCCATTATGATTTATGCTTGCACCTTCGCCTCCACAAATAGTTTCATAATAACCATAATTACTACTTCCAAAAGTAAAATTACTCATAGTTCCATAACAGGCAGCTTGAATTTTTAATGCATTATTAATTGTATCAACTATGGTCTGGCTTGTTTCAACATTTCCTGCAACTACAGCTGCAGGGTATTTAGGCCTTAGTATAGAATTATTAGGTATTATAATTTTAATTGGCTTTAAACAACCATCATTTAAAGGTATTTTTTTTTCTATTAATGTTCTTAAAATATATAGTATAGCTGATTTAGTTACCGCTATAGGAGCATTAAAATTATCAGTTGTTTGTTTTGAAGATCCTGTAAAATCAAAGCAAGCATTGTTATATTTTTTATTAATTATAATATTAATTTTAATTTTTGAGCCATTATCCATTAAAGTTTCATATTTACCATTTTTTAATTTACTCAGTGCAATTTTTATAGCATCTTCAGCATTATTAGTAACATGTTTCATATAAGCATTTATTGTATTAAGGCTATATTTATTAACCATTCTATTTATACTGTTTTTCCCAGAATTAGATGCTGCTAGTTGTGCCGCAAGGTCTGCAAAATTTGAATTAGTATCTCTTGCAGGGTATTCAGATGTGTTAAATATTTTAAGAATAATTTTGTAATTAAGCCTTCCTTTCTTAACAATTTTTTCTCCATTAAAAACTGCACCTTCTTCATTTATATTTTTAGACATAGCAGGCATAGAACCAGGTGTGCTGCCGCCTATGTCAGAATGATGAGCTCTGCTCGCAACAAAAAAATCAGGATCTTTTTTATATGATATAAAAATAGGAGTAATGACTGTTATGTCAGGTAAATGAGTCCCTCCAGTATAGGGGTTGTTATGTATAAAGCTGTCTCCATTATTCATGTTATTTTTATTTTTGTGTATTACATATTTTATGCTTTCTCCCATAGAGCCTAGGTGAATCGGAATATGAGGGGCGTTTGCAATTAACCTACCTTTTTTATCAAATAAAGCACAAGAAAAATCCAGCCTTTCTTTTATATTAATAGAATATGCAGTATTTTTTAAAACTGTTCCCATTTCTTCGGCTAAAGCCATAAACATATTATTAAATATCTCTAGTCGGATAGGGTCTACTTTTTTATTATTAATTATTTTACTTGGTTTTTTTTTAGTTTTAGAGATGATTATTTGCCTATCTTTACTAATGCACCCGTTCCATAATTCTGAAATATATAATGCTGTATTATTTTCATATACTATTGAAGGTCCTTTTATGTAATCCCCTATTTTCAAATTATCCCTATTATAAGATTCAATTTTTTGAAATTTATTTTTTATATATGTTAAACATTTTCCTTCATTTTTAATATTATAGTTTATTTTTAAATTTTTAATTGATGTATGATTAGTATTGTTAGGTATAGATACTTCAGATGAAATATTATCAATAATAATAGATCTGTTTAAATGCAAAAAGCCAAATTGTTTTTTATATAAATTTTTAAATTTTCTTATACATATATCTAAATCTTCGTGTTCTAATCTGATAAAACTATCAGTTCCATTATATTTTAAACTAATTGTTTTTGTTATAGTTATGTCTTTTAATTTAACTAAAGGGTTGCTAACTTTAAGTTCTTTTTTTCCTTTTTGTTCCAGTTTTTTATAGTCCTTATTTAATTCTTTATATTTACTATATATTTCCTTTTCAATTGTTACTGTTTTAATAACTTTTAATTCTGCAAAACCCATGCCATATGCACTTAAAACACTAGAAAATGGATGCATAATGATAGTTTTTAAATTTAAAGAGTCAGCAATATTGCATATATGTTGACCTGCCGCAGCTCCATATCCTACTAAAGCATGTTTTTCTATATCATGACCTTTTTCTATAGAAATTTTTCTAATAGCATTAGCCATACTTTCATTTGCTATACTAATACTGCCCATTGCTAGTTCATAAATTGATATATGATCTTTAGATAATTTCTGGATTTCATTAGTAATTTTTTTTAAAGCCTTTGTGGAAGCTTTTCTGCTTAAAGGTTCATTGCCTTGTTTTCCAAAAATTTTAGGAAAATTATTAGGCTGAATATATCCTAATAACAGATTGCAGTCAGTAATTGTTGCATGTCCTCCTATACCATAACAAGCAGGCCCGGGAGATGCTCCTGCACTTTTTGGACCAACTATTATCTTTGACCCTTCTAATTTTATTATAGATCCTCCGCCTGCAGCAATGGTATTAATGTTAAGCATAGGTACTTTTATTTTATTATCGGCAATAATATTTTCATGAGATCTTTCATATTGATCTTTATAGTGAAAAACATCAGTTGATGTTCCACCCATGTCTAGTCCTATTATTCCTCCATAATTTTTATATAATTTATTCGTTTCGACTGCAGCAATTACTCCTCCAGCTGGACCAGATAATACTGCATCTTTTCCATTAAAATTACTACTAGATGTTAACCCTCCAGTGGATTGCATGTATAATATGTTAGTATTTCGTATATTTATAGATATGTCTTTAGTATAACGATTTAATTTAGGAGTTAAGTAAGCGTCTACAACTGTTGTATCTCCTCTTGCATTTAATCCAATTAATGGAGCAGTATCGTAACTTATACATACATTCTTAAAACCTAATTCTATAGCTATTTTTTTTAGAATTTTTTCATGTTTAGGGTATTTCCAAGCATGAATTAAGACAATGGCAGCAGATTTGTATCCTCTATTTAGTGCTTTTCTCATTAAGATTTTAGTTTTTTTTATATCTATTTTTACTAAAACTTTTCCTGTGTTTGATAGTCTTTCTGAAATTTCATAAACGGTATTATAAAGCATTTTATTAGAAATTATTCTTCTTGCAAAAATATCTGCGCGAGATTGGTCGCCTATTTTTAAGGAATCTTTAAAGCCTTTTGTTATGAATAAGCAGGTTTTATCACCTGTTTTAGTTAATAGAGTATTTGTAGCTACAGTTGTTCCAATTCTTACTTCGTTAATTAAATTAGAGCATATATTTTTATTTTTTTTAGTTTTTAAAAATTGTCTTATTCCTTCTATGATTGAATCTTTATAAAAAGAAGGATTGTGAGAAAGAATTTTTTTTATATGAAAAACACCCTTTGGATCAATTGCTACAATATCAGTAAAAGTGCCACCTCTATCTATCCAAAAATCCCATTTATTATTTTTATATTTAAGATTAATCAATTTTAGACTCTACTAATTAAAAATATTATTATATTTATTATATTTATTATTAACTTATAATTAAACAATAATGTTAATTTATTAAAAGGTTTTTTTATGTCTGTTTGGGGGAAAGTAATAGGAGGTGGTGCTGGCATGGTTCTAGGTGGACCATTAGGTGCTGTATTAGGATTAGCATTAGGCTATAAAATAGATAAAATTAGAAATGCAGATTCCAGGATTTTAAATTCAGAGCAAGATAATATTATAAACAATCAATTTTCTCAATATAACGAAAATGAAAAACAATTAGCCTTTGCTACAGGAGTTATAGTAATCGCAGCAAAATTATCAAAAGCAGATGGTAAGGTAACACAAGATGAAATTAAAAAATTTCGTGAGGTATTTGATTTTGATCCAAAAGATGAGGTAGCGATAGGAGAGATTTTTAATAGTGCCAAAAAAAATTCAGATGGATATAAGATGTATGCAAAACAGTTGTTATCGGTTTTTGGAAATCAACAAGAGTTATATATAGAGTTTATAAATTCTCTCTATAAAATAGCCTTGGCTGATGGAGAATTGCATACAAATGAAGAAAATATGATTAGAGATATTTCTAAAATATTTAAAATGCCAATTAATTTAGTAGAATCTATAAAAGCACAATTTTTAAATGTTAATCAGCAATTTAATATAAATAATGATTATAAAGTGTTGTTATCTAAATCTAGTGATTCTGAATCCGAATTAAAAAAGAAATATTATAAGTTAGTAAAAGAGTATCATCCAGATACATTGGTTTCTAAAGGTTTGCCGGATGAGTTTCTTAAGTTTGCTAATGAACGACTATCTATTATTAATGAAGCTTATGAAAGAATATTACAACATAGAAAAAATATAAACTAATGAGTTTATCCATTTCCCGTGAATATAAATCTCCAAATTTTAATCATAGGAAAGATATAAGCATTTTAGATACAATTATTATACATTATACTGGAATGAAGAGTGCAGAATTAGCATTAAATTATATGTGCAATAAAGAATCTAAAGTTAGTGCTCATTATTTTATTAATCAAGATGGAAAAATATGGCAGTTAGTAGATGATTCTAATTTAGCTTGGCATGCAGGTGTTTCAAAATGGTTAAAAAGAAAGAATTTAAATGAGACTTCTATAGGAATAGAGTTAGACAACCCTGGGCATGAAAATGACTATAAACTATTTAGCCCAAACCAATATAGATCTTTAGAAAAATTAATTGAGCTTCTTATTATAAAATACGATATTAAGAAAGATCGGATTCTTGGACATTCTGATATTGCTCCATCAAGAAAATCTGACCCTGGTGAAAAGTTTGATTGGCATAGGTTAGCTAAAAAAGATCTGGCTATTTGGCCTAATGAAATAGTTAGTGTTCCTGAGGCTTTAAAATCTGAAAAGTTGCTATATAATTTATTATTAGAAATTGGTTACGATGCTAAAAATTACTTTAAACCAAGCTTAGTCGCTTTTAAAAGGCATTTTATTCCAAAAGATATCACTGAAGATACAAATGAATTAGTAATCAATGTTGCTTATTCTGTTTGTAAGGCTTTTATTAAAGTTAGAGCTTTATATTGAATTTTTTATAAATATTGCTTAGTTTAGGATGTCAGGTAGCTGAGTGGCTGCTCTTTATTATTTAGAGAGAGGAAAGTCCGGGCTCCATGGAAACACAGTGCCGGATAACTCCCGGCAGAGGAGACTCTAGGGAAAGTGCCACAGAAAATATACCGCTTAATATTATTAAGTAAGGTTGAAAAGGTGCGGTAAGAGCGCACCGCGTTTTAGGTAACTAAAATGGCAGGGTAAACCCCACTGGGAGCAAGACCAAGTAGGAACAACAAACTATTTATTTAGTAACGGTGTTTTCAACGTGTTGTTGGGTAGGTTGCATGAGGTATTTGGTAACAGATATCCTAGATGAATAGTCACTCTAGACAGAACCCGGCTTATAGGCTGCCTGACAATTTAACTTAAAATTATAAAACTATATTTGACGAACCATATATTCCCATGATATTACTATATAAACCCATAAATATCCAAATTATGGTTAGAGGGTTTTTTATTAGGGGCTAAAAGTGTCAGATTTTATAGGTAGATACTTAAATAAAGTAGATAAGAAAGGCAGAGTATCAGTCCCGGCTGCCTGGCGTCCTAAATTAACAAGTAATGATTTTTCTGGAATAATAACTCAACCTTCTCTTTCAGAACAGGCTCTAGATGCTTATCCAAGAGGCTATTTAGATTTATTACAAAATAAACTAGATCTGAACGACCCATTATTAGAAGACAATGAATATGAGTCTACTGTTATATTTGGAGGTTCAATTTTATCGTTTGATAATGAAGGTAGGGTAGTTTTATCTGAGACATTTAGGTCAGAAATGAAAATTATATCGGAAGCCTTATTTGTAGGTATGGGTAGAAGGTTTAGAATATGGAATCCTACAATTTTTGGTGATTATTTAGAAAGAGCCAAATTATATATGGATAAAAGAAGAAAAATTAAATCTTAACATATAGAATTAAGGATAAATTAGTGACAAAAATTATTTCTCATAAAGTAAATTTGAAAAATAGTCACATACCTGTCTTAGCTGACGAGGTTGTTAAAAACTTAAATATTAGAAATGGACTTACTTATGTAGACGGCACTTATGGTGCTGGAGGGCATACAGAGATGATATTGTCTTCAGCAAATTGTAATGTTGTTTCCATTGATAGAGACCCTTCAGTTAAAATATATGCAGATAAAACCAAAAATAAATATCCTAATAATTTTAAGTTAATTACAGGAAATATTGGAAGGCTAAAGTTTTTACTAGAAAGCAATGGTATTGAAAATATAGATGGAGGAATATTATTCGATTTAGGTGTTTCTTCTATGCAAATTGATAATGCTAAACGAGGGTTTTCATTTAGATATGATGGTCCATTAGATATGAGAATGGAAAATTCAGGAAAATCTGCAGCTGAAATTATTAATGAGAGTGATGAGAAGACACTGAATGATATAATATTTACATTAGGTGAAGAGAGAAAAGCTAGAAGAATAGCTAATGCAATTGTTCATTATAGAAAGAATAAATTAATAACTACTACATTTGAATTAGCTCAAATAGTAAGGTCTGCAATAGGAAAAAATCCAAAATTAAAAATAGATCCCGCCACAAAAACTTTTCAGGCTTTGAGAATTAAGGTTAACAACGAACTAACAGAAATTGAAAAAGCTTTAAATGATGCTGAAGATTTGCTCTCTCCTGGAGCAAGGTTAGTGGTAATTTGCTTTCATTCTCTAGAAGATAAAATTGTAAAAAACTTTATTAAGGTTAGATCAGGATTTACTCCTAATCCTCATAGGCACTCTGCAAGTATTTACAGCAGTCTAGATAAGGAAAAACCTTCTTTTAAACAAATTACTAAGAAAGTTGTAATAGCTGATAATAAAGAAATTTATATTAATTCTAGGTCAAGATCTGCAAAATTAAGAGCAGCTGAAAGGTTAAATAATATGGAAAATGCCGCATGATGAGAATATTTATTATATTTATAATTATTTTTTCAGTTACTGGAACTGTTTGGTCAATGTGGTTAAGTAGTGAAATTAAAAATGAGGATTTAAAATTAAAAATTATTAATAAAAAAATTCTAAACTTAGATGAGAAAATTAGATTAGCAGATGCTGAATGGTCATTTATCACAAGTGCAAAAAATATAGAATATTTAAATAATAAATATTTAAAACTACAAGCAATTCCTATTAGCGATATTTCCTCTATTACACTTAAAAAAACCATTTTAAGTGAAAAAATTGATAAGCCTATAAACATAATAAAGGGAATAAATTAATTATGTCTTTAAATTATAATTTCACCAAATCTATTAACTTAAAAAAACTAAATAACTTAATTAAAATGGAGATAAAATATGTCAATTAATATCAGTGTGCCTCCTACCCATGAATTAAAGCCTAGAATAACTGTAATTGGAGTTGGAGGAGGGGGATGTAATGCAGTAAATAATATGATTGCTTCACATTTAGAAGGTGTTGAGTTTGTTGTTTCTAATACGGATGCCCAATCACTTGCTAATTCTAATGCGCAAATGAGGGTTCAGCTAGGAGCAAATGTAACACAAGGTTTGGGAGCCGGTGCAAGGCCAGAAATAGGTAGGGCCGCTGCAGATGAATCTTTGGATCAGATATTAGAACATATTGATGGAACTCATATGTTGTTTGTTACAGCCGGAATGGGTGGTGGTACAGGAACCGGAGCCGCACCAGTAATAGCCAAAGCCGCAAGAGAAAGAGGAATTCTTACAGTTGGATGTGTTACTAAGCCATTCCAATTTGAAGGCAAGAACAGAATGCGTTTAGCAGAAGAAGGTATAAATGAGCTACAGCAATCAGTAGACACTTTAATAGTAATACCTAACCAAAATTTATTTAGGATAGCAAATGCCCAAACTACATTTGTAGATGCATTTAAGATGGCTGATAAAGTCTTGTATTCTGGAGTTAGAGGGGTAACTGATTTAATGGTGATGCCTGGACTTATAAACTTAGATTTTGCAGATGTGAGGTCCGTAATGATGGAAATGGGTAAGGCAATGATGGGAACAGGTGACGCTGAAGGAGATAATCGTGCATTAGATGCGGCAGCTGCAGCTATAGCTAATCCTTTATTAGATGATGTATCACTTGCTGGTGCAAGGGGGGTTTTAGTTAATATAACGGGTGGCCCAGATTTAACATTATTTGAAGTAGATGAAATTGTGGATCATATACGTCAACAGTCAGATGATGACGTTAACTTAATATTTGGTGCATCGCAAGATGATAGCATGCACAATAATATTAGGGTCTCAGTAGTTGCAACTGGAATAGATTGTGAAAAAAGAGTGGATACAGTTCAAAACTTAATTTCAGAAGTAGAAACTAGTAATAGTAGTCTTTATACACCTAATAATAAAGAAATAGATAATAATACAAGTGAATCTAATACTATTAATAAGGAAGAAAATTTTAAATTAGAAAAAAATTATAATGAAGTTGAAGAAGAAGTACTTGAAAAAATAGTAGATCCTATGCAGGATTCATTTATTCCTCCTGAACCTGAAGTTGTAGAAAAAGAAATAATTACTCCTGAGGAAATCCAAATTGATCCTTTTACTGAAGCAGAAGTTTTAAATGCTTCTTCAATCATACAGCAAATTATACCTGAAGTTGAACAAGAAACAGAAGTAAAAGAAACAGAAAGTTTAATTAAGCGTTTTACAGGAAAATTTGGAAGCTCAAATAAGAAAGATGTCGAAAATATTCAAAATAATTTAGAGGAAAATCATAATACTTTAAATAATGAATTATCATTTTCTCCCGAAATTTCTATGAAGAGTAACGAAAAAAATACTAATGAAGATACATTAGATATTCCAGCTTTCTTAAGAAGACAAAGGGAATAATTATATTGTGTTTGAGATAGAATTTGGCAAATGCTGATAAAAGCATTAAAGTTGATGGCTTAGAAAAGTCTATAATAGATAAATGCAAGCAGAGAATAATAGCTATAGCAGTAATATTTTTTGTATCATTTATTACGGTTAATATTAAATTAATTGATATTTCTAAACCTCTTAAAGCTAAAGAGTATATTGTTAAAGATATTAAAAAATTAAATAAAAGAGGAAATATTTTAGATAGAAATGGTAATTTTCTTGCTGTTTCTATGCCAACTTGGACATTAAAAAAAACTAATGATACAATATATAACTTGGATTTTACTTATAAAAAAATATTAGAAACTATACCTAATCTAGATAAAGTAAAATTAATAAAGAACCTTAAATCTAAAAAAAAACAGCAAGTAATAGCAAGACAATTAACTCCAAAATCAGCTAAAATTATTAATAAACTAGGAGAGCCAGCACTTGTTTTTGAAAAAGAATATTTAAGAGTCTATCCATATAATGATCAAATAAGTCATATAGTGGGTATTACGGGTAAAGGAAAAGATGGACTTGCAGGAATAGAGCGGAAATATAATGATATATTAAATGATGGAGTGGATATCTATTTAACATTAGATTCAAGAATTCAATATAAGATATTTAGCATTTTAACAAAAGGAGTAGAAATATATAAATATAGAGGGGCAGTTGGAATAGTTATAGATGTTAATACAGGAGAATTAATATCAGGTGTCAGTATTCCAAGTTTTAATCCAAATGCATATCACTCAATAATTGTAACTCCTAACCAAATTACGGGCTCTAATTTTGAGTTAGGGTCTGTCTTTAAAGCTATTACAATTGCATCAGCTTTAAATGATAATATTATTACCTTAGAGAGTAAATTTGATGCGAGAGAACCTTTACAAATTGGTAAGTATAAAATTGAAGATTATCATCCTAAAAATAGAATATTAGATTTAGAAGAAGTTTTTATACATTCATCTAATATTGGTGCTTCACTAATAGCCTTAGAACTTGGTAAAAAAAGGCAAGCATATTATTTTGAAAAATTAGGATTAAAGAATAAAATAGATAGTGGAATACCAGAAGTAGAGCATCCAACTTTTTACTCTCTAAATGAAATTAGTGATGTTCATGTGGCAACAATGTCTTATGGTCATGGCATATCTGTAAGTCCTTTAAATATTGTTTCTGCTTTAGCAGCAACAGTAAATGGAGGAGAGTATATTAGGCCTTATGTAGTAAAGGATTCAAAATTTATAAATAGGCCAAGAGTAAGAGTATTTGATGAAAGAGTTATTAATATAATGAAAAATTTATATAGAAGTAATGTTGAAATTGGAACAGGTAAAAATATAAAATCTTCAGTTTATTTAGTTGGAGGGAAAACAGGTACTGCAAATAAAAATGAAAATGGAAGCTACATAAGAAAGAAAGTAGTATCTTCTTTTATTTCTTTTTTCCCCATAAATAATCCTAAATATGCATTATTTGTTTTAGTAGATGAGCCCAAAGCAACAGGCGATGTATTGGGTAGAACACCTGGTTTTAATGCAGTACCATTATCAAAAGATATCATAACAGAAATAGGACCTATATTAGGTGAAAAAACTATTAGTAAAGTAGAATTATAAATATTAATGGTAAAATTGTATAATCTAATTTCTGATCAAATAATAAAAAAATATAATATAAATGATATATCTATTAATGGAATAACCTGTGATTCAAGAAAAATTAAAAAAGGTTATATTTTTGCAGTATTTAGAGGGGTAAATAGAAACGGCTTAAATTACATAAATGAAGCTATTAGGAAAGGTGCTGTGGCTTTATTAATTGATAAAAAAGATATACAAAATATAAACTGTATTTCAAAAATTGAAATAATACCTTCTTCACTTCCTAGAAAAAAATATGCATTAATATGTAATAAATTTAACAATTATCAATTTAATAATATAATTGGTGTAACTGGTACAAATGGAAAAACTTCTGTTGCTTGGTTTGTAAATAAATTAACAAAGTTATTAGGTATAAAGTCAGCATCAATAGGAACTTTAGGAATTGATTATAATATAGGTTCAAAAAAAAATAGTTTGACTACTCCAGAATCTGAAGAAATTGTTTCAGCTCTAAACGAGTTATATGTAAAAAAAGTTAAACACATAATTATAGAAGCTTCTAGTCATGGTTTAGCTCAATATAGATTAGATGGAGTTAATTTTAATATTATTGCAATAACTTCTTTAAGTAGAGATCATTTAGATTATCATAAAACATTTAAAGCATATAAAGTAGCAAAATTAAGGCTATTCTCAGAGGTTTCTAATCAGGGCATTGCTATTATTAATAAATGTGTACCAGATTATAAAGACTTTATAGAAGTTGCAAAATCTAATAACCTAAAAGTAATAACTATTGGAAGTTCTGTTTCTGCTAATTGGAAATACAAAATTAATAATATTAATAATGGAATTCAAGAAATAGAAGTTATTTTTAATAAAGTAAAAACTAAGGTTTATTCAAACCTTATAGGTTCTTTCCAAATAAATAATTTAATTACAGCTATTTCTATTATGGTAGAAATGGGGTTTAGAAGAGAAAAAATAGAGAAACTAATTAGCAAATTAAAAGCTCCACCCGGTAGATTGGAATTGATTCAGCGTAAAAAAGGAGCAAATATATATATAGATTATGCTCATACACCAGATGCATTAGAAAATGTTCTTGTGGCTATAAGACCTTATATAAAAAATAAATTATATTTGGTGTTTGGCTGTGGTGGTGACAGAGATAAGGGTAAAAGAAAGTTAATGGGGAAAATAGCTTATAATTATGCAGATGAAATAATTATAACAGATGATAATCCACGTTATGAAGATTCTAGTATTATTAGAAAACAAATTATGGATTTTTGTCCAAATTCTACTGAAATATCCGATCGCACAAAAGCTATAAGTAAAGCAATTAATAGTTTAAAAAAAGGAGATGCTTTATTAATAGCAGGTAAAGGACATGAAATGGTACAAGAAATTAATGGAAAATTTTTAAAATATAATGATGCAGATGTAATCAAGAAAATAATTAGGAGTTAAATTTTTTGAGAATTATTAAAGATAAAAGTATTTGGAATTCTGAAGAAGTTTCAAAAGTGATAGGAAAAAAAATAAAATTTAGTTGGTGTAGTAATAGCCTAGAAATAGATAGTAGAAAAGTTATAAAAGGAAGTATTTTTTTTGCAATGCCTGGGACAAAATTAGATGGTCATAACTTTATTAAAGATGCAGTAAATTCTGGAGCAGTAGCTTTAATAGTTAATAAATTATATCAACCTGTAAACTATCAAAACAAATTAATTAAAGTTGAAGATGTTTATAAAACTTTAATAATAATGGCCAAGGCTGCAAGAAATAGAGTTCATAGTTCAGCTCAAATTATAGCTATAACAGGTAGTTCTGGAAAAACTTCTACTAAAGAAATGATTAAAAGTGCTTTTAATGTTTTGGGTTTAACATATGCAAACCCGGGTAGTTATAATAACCATGTTGGAGTACCTTACTCTTTAGCAAATATGTCAAGTAAAACTGAGTTTGGTGTTTTTGAAATAGGAATGAATAATTCTAATGAAATTAGTAAATTAAGCAGATTAGTAAAACCTAATATAGCCATAATTACTAATGTTTCTGAAGGGCATATTGGAAATTTTAAATCAATTAAAGATGTTGCAAAAGCTAAAGCAGAAATATTTGAAGGTTTAATGAATAATGGTCATATTTTAATAAATAGAGATTTTGAATATTATAATGAAGTAATTAGTTATAGTAAAAAATTACAAAATATTAATATTATTACATACGGATTAAATAGCTTATCTAATATTTGTTTGATTGATCGTAAAATAATTAAAGATGGTCAAAGAATTACAGCTTCAGCTTATGGAATAAAATACACTTATAAAATTAATTTTGATGGGCTACATCAGGCTATAAATTCTTTAGCTGTATTAGGGTCTTTATTAATATCAAAAAGAGATGTAAAAAAAGGAATTAGTAATTTATATAAAGCTGCATTACCTATTGGACGAGGAAATAGGCATACTTTATTTATTAATGGTAAAAAAAGTCTTCTAATAGATGACAGTTATAATGCAAATCCTAGTTCAGTAATTGCTTCTCTTAATTCGTTTAAAGAAATAGCAGTAAATAATAGAAAAGTTTTAATTTTAGGGGAAATGGGAGAATTAGGAAAACATTCATTGTTTTTACATAAAAAGTTATATGACTACTTAATTAATTTAAATATAAATTTAGTAATATTTGTAGGTAAGAATACTAAAGATCTATATAATTTATCTAAAAATAAAATTGAAAGCGCTTGGGCAGAAAGCTCTGAACAAATAATTAAAAAAGATATAATTAAATTAATTAAACCTATGGATACAATTCTAATAAAAGGCTCTAGATATATGAAAATGGAAGTCATAGTTAATTATTTAATAATGAAATATAAAATAAAGGTAAATAAATAAATTGTTATATTCTTTACTTATATCTTTTATTGAAGACTATAGTTTTTTAAATATAGTTAGATATTTATCTTTTAGAAGTGGTGCAGCTTTAATAACATCACTATCTATCGTTTTTATCTTTGCTCCTAAAATTATATATTGGCTTAAAGCTAATCAGAAAGAAGGTCAGCCTATTAGGGAAGATGGTCCTGCATGGCATGTAGAAATGAAAAGAGGGACGCCCACTATGGGTGGAGTAATAATCTTAGGTTCTCTCATTATATCTACTTTATTATGGGCAGATTTAAGTAATATATATATATGGATTGTATTGTATATTACCTTTGGCTTTGGTCTAATTGGCTTTATAGATGACTACTTGAAAGTTGCAAAGAATAATCATAAAGGCTTATCTGGTAGATTAAAGCTTATATTTCAATTTGTTATAGTAATAGCTGCAGCAATATGGATTTATGTAGTTTCAGATAAAGATTTACAAGGAATGATAGCTTTTCCTTTTGCTAAGAATTTTACAATCTATTTAGGAATAGTTATGTGGTGTGCTTTTGCTAGCCTCGTAGTAGTTGGATCTTCTAATGCTGTAAATTTAACTGATGGCTTAGACGGTCTCGCAATAGTTCCAATTATTATAGCTGCAGGAGTATTTGGTTTAATAGCGTATCTAGTAGGGAATACTATATTCTCTGAATATTTAAATTTATTTTATGTTAAAGGCAGTGGAGAGTTAATTATTTTATGCTCTAGTTTAGTAGGAGCAGGAATAGGTTTTTTATGGTTCAATGCTCCGCCGGCTAGTGTTTTTATGGGGGATACAGGTTCATTATCTACCGGAGCTGCTTTAGGTATAATCAGTGTTATAACAAAGCATGAAATAGTTTTAGCTATAGTTGGGGGGCTTTTTGTATTAGAAGCTGTATCAGTAATTGTTCAAGTGTTGTCATTTAAAATGACGGGAAAGAGAATTTTTAAAATGTATCCTTTACACCATCATTTTGAAAAAAAAGGATGGTCAGAATCAACAGTTGTAATTAGATTTTGGATAATTGCTGTTATACTAGGTCTAATTGGCTTAGTAACTTTAAAATTAAGATAATATGGATAATTATAAAAATAAAATTATAGGTGTGTTAGGTTTGGGGATATCTGGGCAATCTGCAATTAAATACTTTAGTCACAATTCTAAAAAAATTATAGCTTGGGATGATGCAATAGAAATAAGAAAAACATTTAAAAAGAAAAAAGTTAATATAAAAAATCTAAGTGTTTCTAAAAATCTCCAATTAATCGATTTGCTATTTGTTAGCCCAGGTATAAAGCCTAAACATTCAGTATTACTTTTAGCCAAAAAATTAAAAATTAATATTACTAGTGATTTAGATGTTTTTTGGGAAGAAGCATTAAATAGGAAAAATAAATTTATAGTGGTTACAGGGTCTAATGGCAAATCCACCGTTACATCAATGATACATCATTTATTAAGATTAACTGATAAAAAAGTTTTTATAGGAGGTAATATAGGAATTCCTATTTTAAGTTTAAAGATACCTAATAATTCTTCTTATTACGTTATTGAAGCCTCATCATATCAATTAGAATTAATGAATAAATTAAAACCAGATATATCAATTTTGACAAATATAATACCAGATCATCTAGAATGGCATGGTAGTATGAAGAAATATATATCTGCTAAAGAAAAAATATTTTTGAATCAAAATACTAATGATTTGGCAATAATAAATGTTGATAATCTGGAAGGATTAAATATTTATAAGAAAATTAAAAAAAGAAAAATTAAACCTAATATAATAAAAATATCTTTAAGAAAAAAATTAAATAATACTATTTATTTACATAAAGAGAACATTATAGATAATTTAAATAACAAAAATATTATAATAGGAAAAGTAGAAGATTTAACCTCTCTAAAGGGGCTACATAATATAGAAAATATATTATTTACAATAGCAGTTTCAATACATATTGGCATAACACACAATGAGATTCGTTATAATTTACCAAAATTTAAGAGTTTACCCAACAGATTGGAAACAGTTTACGAAGATAAGAAAATAGAAATAATTAATGATTCAAAGGCAACTAATTTAGAATCATGCAAAGTTGCGCTAAGTTGTTTTGATGAGATAATTTGGATTGCTGGGGGTAGAAGAAAAAAAGAAGAATTTACATATTTAAATAATAATATTAATAATATTAAAGCTGGTTTTTTTATAGGTGAATCTGCAGACCAATTTGTTAACTATTTTAAAGATTATTTTTATTGTAAAAATTCTATTAATATTAAAGATGCAGTATCAGACTCCCTAAAATTTTCTCAAACACTTAAGAATTATAATACAGTTTTATTTTCTCCAGGCTGCTCATCTTTTGACCAATTTAAAAATTTTGAAGAGAGAGGAAAAATATTTAAAAAAATGATTAATAACCTCATGTTTAGAGAATCATTATGATTTTTATAGCAAGAAATGATAAAAGTTTTTTATCAAAATGGTGGTGGACTATAGATCATTGGAACTTGCTCCAAATATTATTTTTAGCATTTATAGGGTCTATTATGGTACTTGCAGCAGGAGCTGCTGTTGCTGAAAAAAAAGGTTATGAAGAATTATATTTTTTTAAACATCATATTTATTATTTACTAATTTCTATATTTTCTATGATTTTCACTACATTTTTATCTAGAAAAGGAATCATTAGATTAAGTTTGGTAGGTTTTATATTATGCTTAATAATGCTCTTACTAGTAATGTTATTTGGGCCAGATAAAAATGGTGCTAGTAGATGGCTAATAATTGGTAATGCTTCAATACAACCTTCAGAGTTTATAAAGCCATTTTTTGTAATTATTACTGCCTACTTAATTTCTAATAAGTTTAATCAGTATAAATTTTTGTCAGACTTTATTTCAGGGTTTTTAATTACATTAATATTATTATTTTTGATAATATTTTTTTTACTTAAGCAGCCAGACTTGGGCATGTCCGTAATTATTATGCTCATATGGTCGGGTCAATTATTTTTAGCTGGTTTATCATTACGATGGTTCTTATTATTATTTGGCTTGCTCGCTACAGGCATTTTTGTTGGGTATAATATATTTGACCATGTAAAAAATAGAATAGATTGTTTTATAAATACTGCTTGTGAAACTATGGATCAGATAAAACATTCTTTTAGAGCTTATGAATCTGGAGGCCTTTTAGGTAATGGACCTGGGGATGGTATTATAAAAAATAGAATTTCTGATGCCCATACAGATTTTATTTTCCCTGTTATTGCTGAAGAGTTTGGTGCTATATTTTGTATGTTAATATTATTTCTTTCATGTTCTATAGTAATTAGAGGTTTAATTAGAGTATATGAGAAAAATAATTTATTTGCCTTACTTGCTGTTGGAGGATTGCTAATATTATTTGGCCTACAAGTTTTGCTAAATGTTTCTGTTACTTTAGGAATTGTTCCAACTACTGGTATAACCTTTCCTTTTATTAGATATGGAGGATCATCATTATTATCTATATCTATAAGTATGGGTATTGTATTAGCTTTAACTAAGAAATATAGTGATAGGCATTAATAATGAAAACTTTAAAAACTATATTAGTAACTGCTGGAGGTACCGCCGGCCATACTCTCCCTGCTCTAGTACTTTCTAATGAGTTAGTTAAAAGAAATTATAAAGTAATTTTTATTACAGACACCAGAATGTTTGCCTTCGTAAATAAAAATAATAAATATAAAGATATAAAAACATTATGTTTTCATGGAAGAGGTTTATACAAAAAAAAATATTTTAAAAATATTAAATCAATTATATTATTAATTTTGGCTATTCTCCAATCTCTTAGAACTATATATTTTTATAAGCCATTATTAGCTTATGGATTTGGTGGAGGTATTACTATTCCTCCATTATGGATTTGTAATTTTTTTAAAATACCTATTATTTTGCATGAAGGGAATATGATTGTAGGAAAGGCTAATAAATTTTTATCTACATATGCTAAAGTATTAACAACATCTTTTCCCAAGATGGAAGGAAATATTCACAAGAATGTTCAAAAAAAATGTGTGGGAATGCCAGTTAGGTCAAGTATTGAAGATATTTATAAAAATAAATATATAATAAAAAATAATGAGCTAACAAAAATATTAATAACCGGAGGCAGTCTAGGAGCTGAGGTTATGGCGACAGAGGTTGCAAAAGCTTTAAGTTCTTTTCCTAAGGATTTGTTAAATAAAATTTTTATTATACAACAGGTTAGAAAGGAAAATATTACTTATGTCAAAAAATTATATGATAGGGCAAGTATTCAATACAAATTAGAAAGCTATAT
>JAQWRB010000181.1 GCA_029243935.1 Alphaproteobacteria bacterium | reverse complement strand
GTTCATGGTCAGTGAATTGGACTTTTGATCGTAACTCAAGAATTGGTGCATCAGCTAGAATAGCTTTAGTTGAAGCTGGCGCTAAATTAATGGGTGTTCCTGCAGCACAATGTTCTGCAAGTAACTCAGTTGTAAGTGACAATGTATCTGGAGCTTCAAAAACTTATTCTGAAATTTTAAGTACAACAACAATCGATCGTACTTTCACAGAAGAAGAAATGAAGGGCCTAACACTGAAAAAATTTGGTGAATATAAAGTAGTTGGTAAAGATATGCCAGCTCTAGATATTCCTGATAAGCTTACAGGTGTAGCTCGTTATGGTATCGATGTATTCGTTCCAAATATGGTTTATGGACGTTTAGTAACAAATCCAACCCGTTATGGTGCAGTTCCTTTATCAGCAGATGATTCTGCTGCTAAAAGTATTGATGGCTATGTAGGAGTAAAAGTTCTTCCAGGTGATTTGAGGGGGTTTAATACAGGTTATGTTGTTGCTTTTGGAGAGACTTATTGGGCAGCTGAAAAAGCAGCCGCTGTAATTAAAGTAAAATGGGATAAAGGCCCTCATGCTAATGTTTCATCAGATGATATGACTCAATCTTCTCGTGATATTATTGCTGATGATTCTAAAGGTTTTGCATGGGTAATAGAAGGTGATACAGAGGCAGCATTGAAATCAGCAGATAATATTGTTGAGGCAGAATATCAAACTTCAACTGGTTATCACGGTATGATGGAACCTATGAATATGGTTGCTATGGAAACAAATGGTGTTTGGCATTTGTATACAGGTACTCAATGGCCATCAAATATGAGAGATTCTGCTGCGGCTATCCTAGAAGTTGATGCTAAAAATGTTATCGTTCATCAGCAATATTGTGGGACTGGTTTTGGAAGAAGAAATGAGATGGATATAGCGATAGTTGCGCTTGCTGCTAGAGCTATAGGAAGACCAGTAAAACTTTGTTATACTAGAGAACAAGATATTGGTTTTGATTTCCATCAAAGTCAAAGTGTTCAAAGAGTTAAAGGTAGTGTTAAGGATGGTAAAATTAATGCTATGCAGCATGATGTTGTAACTGGATGGGCACTAGAAAGAGCTGCTCCTGGATTTATGGCAGAATCAGTGGATAAAAAAGGAAAAGTAGATCAGTTTGCTATTAACGGAGCTGATCACTGGTACGATATACCTAATCACTATGTTCGAACTGCTAATAATTATGTAATAGCTAAAGCTTCACCTTCTGGGTTTCTGAGGGCGGTTGCACCAAATTGGACGTGGTGGGCAAATGAGTGTTTTGTCGATGAATGTGCACATCAGGCAGGAATAGATCCATTAGAAATGCGACTTAATATGTTTAAAGCTAGTGGAAAGAATGCTGGGAGTGCTCCTAATAGTATAGGTGGTGTCAATAGACTTCGAAATGTTCTATTAGTAGCTGCTGGTAAAGCTGGTTATGGAGTGAAACCAATGCAAGAAAATACGGCACAAGGAATAGCTGCTGTTGCTTCTCAGGAGCGTGGTTCACCTTCATGGACAGCTGCTATAGTAGATGTTCATGTAGATCCTAGTTCAGGTCAACCAACAGTTAGCAAAATTGTAATTGCAATGGATGTTGGCACTGCAGTTAATCCAGATGGAGTGGTAGCTCAGATTCAAGGTTCTGCTTTATATGGCTTAAGTAGGGTGTTATATGAGGATATTACTATGAAGAATGGTGCAATAGAGCAAGAAAACTTTGATACTTGGACTCCATTAAGAATAAACCAAACACCAGAAATGGATATAACTATAGTGCAAAATGGTCATTATCCAGCTGGAGCTGGAGAGCCAGCTACTACGGTAATAGGACCTGCAGTTGCAAATGCTATATTTAATGCAACAGGGGCAAGAGTACGTTCATGGCCTATCACAGCTGAGAAAGTTAAAGCAGCTATGCGTGGTGCTTAAATAATAAACACAAAATAAACGGTCCTAATCATATTCCTCCATTAGGGCCGTTTTATTTTATTACTTCTTTATTACCTTAACGCTTGAAGCCTTCTTGACTTAATGATAAGTAGTATTCTTAAGTTAATATGTGTCGGGGCGTAGCGCAGCCTGGTAGCGCACCTGTTTTGGGAACAGGGGGTCGAGTGTTCGAATCACTTCGCCCCGACCACTTTATGTAAGGTTTAAGATGAGTACTGAATTATTTAAATCCGTTAATTTTAATAGCGCTAAAGCCTATAAGAATATTTCATCTGCAACTCAGTCAGGCAAACATAAATCTGACTATTGGGTGCTAGAACCTATATGCTCAAGAAATTATGTACCTGATAATTTAATGGGATGGACTGGTGGTCGTGATATCAAACAACAAATAAAATTAAAATTTACCTCTTTAAATGATTTAGCACGATATGCAGAAAAAAATAAAATTTTATTAGAAATTATGCAGCCAAAAGAAAAAAAAGTTATTATCAAATCATATGCTGATAATTTTACCAAAAATATAGGAATATAAATGTATTATGACTCCGTAGCTCAGCTGGATAGAGCAACTGCCTTCTAAGCAGTAGGCCGCAGGTTCGAATCCTGCCGGGGTCACCATTTAAATTACTTCTTGTTGACCATTATATAAGTGATGTGCGAAAATAAAGATAATATTATATGGAGTGTTAAAATGACCGGAAGTATCAAATATTTTTTTAGGTTTTCTTGTATCTTATCTTTTCTTTTTTTAGTTTCTTGTGGTGGTAAAATACCTATAATAGCAAGTGGTGTGTCGGGTCCTGAAGGTTTGCCTGTAGAGGAGGCTTCTTTCGCAAAATTTAATGATTTACCAATGCCAATTAATGCTAAAATGAATATTCAAAAATCATTAGTTTTTGGTTCTGATAGTGAATGGTTTGGTAGATTAAATTTGGTGGCAAATATGAGTGGTGCTGAAGTTTTTGATTTTTATAGGTATGAAATGCCAAATTTTGGATGGAAAGAAATTACTAGTATACGTTCAGATATAAGTTTGATTACATATGAAAGAGCTGGCCGTATTGCAAATGTAAGAATAGATTCTAGCAGTTCTCGTGGAACAGAAGTCTGGGTAACTGTTTCTCCAAGAGAAACTGGTAGTAGTATTAGTAAATAAATTAATTTTAAATATGGAGTATATAATGTCAGAAGAAAAAAAATATGACCGCAGCCTATTATGGTTTAGTGTCTTAACAGTAGTAGTTACTTTAGGGCTTGTCTTACTAATCTCAAATGTATTGAATGGGTAATTACTTTTTTGATAGCTGAGCTATTTCGTCTACAGCGTTTCTAAGTAATACCAAATCTGTTGTAACAGCAACAATTGCAAATCCTAACTGAATCATTTCTTTTGCTTCAGTTATATTGCTTACCATAATACCGCATGGTTTATTGCATTTGTTTGCATCTTGTAAGACTTTAATTGCCATTTCTTTTACTTCTTTAGCAGCTCTATTTTTAATAAAACCCATATCTGCCGATAAGTCCCCTGGTCCTACAAATAGTAAATCTACTCCATCTATAGAGGCAATATCCTTAGCATTTTTACATGCTTCTAGAGATTCAATTTGGCAAATTACACAAACTTTTTTATCTGCAATATCTACATAATTAATTTCTCTTCCAAAATTATTTGCTCTCGTAGCCCCTGCAATGCCCCGAATGCCTGCTGGGGGATATTTAACAGATTTTACAGCATTTATTGCATCATTAACATTATTGATCTGTGGAAACATAATAGTTGTAGCACCTGCATCAAGAAGTCTTTTTGCATAAATATGGTCTAGGACAGGAATTCTTACTAAACATTCTCCACCTGCAGCTTTTACGGCTTGCATTTGATTAACAACATTTCTTATATCATTTGGAGCATGTTCCATATCAATTAATGTATAATCTATATTAGAGCTTCCTATTACTTCTGCAGCCATTTCACTTCCTAATGCAGCAAATATTCCAACTAAAGATTCTCCATTTTTTAATCTTTCTTTAAAAATATTTTGAGTCATTTATTTTATTCCTTCAATTTTAGATCCACCTGGGGCTTGCTCGGTAGGAGTTATTTCTATTAATGAAACATTCATTCTCCCTGGAGCTTGTATAGCAAACATAATTGCATTTGCTATATCTTCTTGTTTTAATAAGGTAAAACCACTGGTCATTTCTTTTTTCTTTTCTGGATTATCTGAAAAAGCAACATCAAAGAATTCTGTTTCTACTCTTCCTGGGCAAATTTCAGTTGCCCGAACGCCTGTACCACTTAATTCTAGTCTTAAATTTTGGTTAATCAAGTGAACTGCACCTTTAGAGCCTCCATATACAGATGATGCCATAGGGTATAAACCTGCAACTGATCCTAAATTTATTATATGTCCACGTTTTCTATTTACCATTCCAGGAACTACTGCTCTTAATACGTGCAAAAATGAAGTAACATTAGTATCTGTAGTTATGTTTATATCTTCCGGTTCAGTTTTAAAAATTGGAGAAAATCCTTTACCTACTCCTGCATTGTTTATTAAAATATCAATTTCTAGATTTTCTAAGGAAGAATATATCTTATCTTGATCTCTGATATCTAACTGTATAATTTCACATGAAATTTTAGATTGTAATGCTTTTAACTTTTCTATCCTTCTTCCTGTAGCAATAACTTTTATACCTGCTTCTGAGAGACTTATGGCTGTTGCCATTCCTATCCCGCTAGTTGCCCCTGTTACAAGAGCAGTTTTATAATTAATATCACTCATTTAATTTCCCCTTTATTTACTCTATATTATATTAACTTTTATTTAAAATTAAATTATCTTTTATATTCTCAATAGTTGCCTCTGTTACGAGAGAAATTTATTATTAATATTAGTCATTTAACTCTTCTATTCTTTGTCGAGTAGTTATTTGTTTAGGGTCCGTTTCTATTTCAATCACTGATGCCTTATTTGATTTCAAACAACGTTCTAAGGCTTTAGAAAAATTTTTGGAGTGTTTAACATGTTCGTAATGAGCATGATAACCTTTACATAATAATTTAAAATCGGGATTAACTAAATCAGTAGAAATCGTTCTATTAGGATAATGCTTTTCTTGATGCATTCTAATGGTGCCAAGCATTTTATTATTAATCATTATTATAAGAGGTTTTATATTATATTGATGGCATGTAGCAAGTTCCTGACTACTCATCATAAATCCACCATCGCCACAGAACGCAATTACAGGACTATTTTTTTTTGCTATTTTAGCAGATACGGCTGCTGGAATTGAATATCCCATGGCACCACTAGTAGGAGCTAACTGTGTTTTAGGTAATGAATATTTCCAGAATCTTTGTGGCCATCCGCTAAAATTTCCTGCGTCTATTGTAATAATTGTGCTTTTAGGCATTCTTGCACTAAGAGTCATCATTATTTTTCCCATATCTGGCTCTGAAAAATATTTAGGAGGAGTAGAATATTTTAAATAATTTTCTCTACAAGCTTCTTGCCAATCATTCCATACAATATTACTCAAAACTTTATTTTTAATTAAATTAGAAAAAATACTACTATTTGCGGTAATGCCTAAGATTGGTTTATAAACCTTTCCAAGTTCTTTTTTATCCGGATAAATGTGAATTATTTTGTTTCTTTGTGTGACTTTTATAGTTGAGTAACCACTAGTTGTCATTTCACCTAATCTTGCTCCTACTACTAGTAATAAGTCCGATTCTTTAACAACTTTAATAAGCTTCTGGTCCACGCTAGTAGATAAATCTCCTATATAGCAATTACTATTATTATTCACTAGGGATTGTCTTCTAAAAGATACTGCATAGGGAATTTTATTTTTTTTAGCAAAATATTCTAAATCTTTAGCTCCATTTTTATTCCAATCTCCACCTCCTATAATTATAAGAGGTTTTTTAGCATTATCTATATGTTTTAGTATTAGTTTGATACTAGTTTTTGATATTTTATTTATTGTATTCTTTAATGGTTTAATAGATTTATAATCCGTATATTGTTCAAGCATATCTTCAGGAAGTGATATTACTACTGGTCCTGGTCTACCTTCAGTGGTCAATTGAAAAGCTTTTTTAATAGTACTAGGAATATTTTTTGCTTGTTTAATTTCAAACACCCCTTTACTAAATGGTACCCCAAACATTTTGATATAATCAACTTCTTGAAAAGCTTCCCTACCTTTATGTTTGGAATGAATTTGCCCTATAAAAACTATCATTGGGCTTGAGTCTTGCATTGCAGTATGTATTCCTATACTAGCATGACAGGCGCCTGGCCCTCTAGTTACAAAGGCAATTCCCGGAAATCCTGTTAATTTCCCCCATGCTTCGGCCATGTTAGAAGCACCAGATTCATGGCGACAAGTAATTACTTTTATAAAATTTTTATGATCATATAGCCCATTTAAAACAGGTAAAAAACTTTCACCTGGTACAGTAAAAACTGTATTTACGCCTAAATCTCTAATACAATCTGCTAATACTTTTCCACCATAAGAACTTTTGATCATAGTATATATCCAATTAATAGATGCTCAATATACTATATAAAATATTATTTTCCTACTATAGAAACAGCTTTAATTAGAGCATATACTTGTAAGCCAATATTCAGCTTCAGTTTTTTGTAGGATCTGAATGTTACTTCTGAGGTGATCTGTTGTTTCCCTATACTTAATGTTAAATCTACAGATCCCTTTTGTTTTTCTATTTTTATTTTTTTAATTTTGGTTTCTAGAATATTATTTATAGATATATTTGTAGGTATTTCAGTTGCTATAGATATGTCTTTACTAAATATTTTTAAAATTTGATTAGAGCCAATTTTATCATTAATCCTTTTTAAAGTCATTAATACTCCATCAATATTAATAGTTGAAGAAAGGTATTCTTTATCATGCTCTATAATCACACCTTTAATTAATGAGCTTTTTTTATTACCTTTATTAAAATAAGATAGTTTTTTATAGGAAATAATTTCATCAATTGGACCTTGTGCAACTACTTTGCCTTTTTCAATTATAATTATTTTTTCTGCAATAAAAATAATTTCATCAAGAGAATGACTAATAAATAATATAGGTATTTTTATCTTTTTATTAATATCTTTAATAATAGAGAGTATTTTGTTTTGTCTTGGAGTGTCTAAACCAGTTAACGGTTCATCTAATATTAAAATTTTAGGCTCGGAAAGTAATGCTCTTCCAATAGAAACTCTTTGGGCTTCTCCTCCTGATAAATTATATGTTTTTCTTTCTAAAATATTTTTTATGCCTAAAATTTCTATTATTTTTTCAAGTTTTTTATGATTCAATTTCGCATTTCTTCTTTGTCCATATAATAAATTATTTAGTACAGTCATATGTGAAAAAAGTCTTTGTTCTTGAAAAACCATTCCAATTTTTCTTAAATTTGGAGCAATATTTATTCCACTATTAGAACAATATAATATTTTATCATTTATTTTTATGAGCCCTTTATTAGGGCTAATTAATCCACATATTACTTTTGCTATTGTTGATTTTCCACTTCCTGATAACCCAGTAATAGCAATAATTTTGTCACTAGATAAATTAAAATCTATATTAGAGTTAAAATTACCTTGGGTTAATTCAAATTTAATATGGTTTTGATACATTAATTTGGATTTCCCATAATGCGTTTATTTGCTCTTTTAGCTAAAATTTCTGCAATAGCCACGGATATAAATGCTAATGCAATAGATATTAATACTAACCGCAAGGCTGCTTGGTCAGTTCCTGGAATTTGGGTGGCCGTATATAAAGCTAAAGGTAAAGTTTGAGTTTCACCGGGAATATTAGATACAAATGTTATTGTGGCTCCAAATTCAGCTAAGCATCTAGCAAATGCTAGTGTTAATCCTGTGATTATTGATGGCAATACTTGTGGTAGGGTTATAGAAAAAAAACAGTCTATTTTGCTTGCTCCATTCATATACGCAGCTTCTTCAATTTTACTGTCGAATGTGTCAAAGCCTAATTTAATTGACCTAACTAGAAGTGGGAAAGACACTACAGCAGCTGCTATTGCAGCGCCTTTCCATGAAAAATTTACAGATATATTAAAATTTTCATATAAAAAATTTCCTATTACTCCATTATGACTGAATAGTAATAATAACAAATAACCTATTACTACCGGAGGCAAGACTAAAGGTAAATAAACTAAAATATTTAATATTGAAGCAAGAAAACCATTTTTTTTTGATATTATCCAGGCAATAATGATTCCAGGTATAATAGAAGCTGAAACAGCAATTATAGCTATAAAAGCAGATAATTTTAATGCTTCTAATTCAAGTGCGCTCAGCATTTTATTTGCCTTTTACCGTCGTAAATCCATGTTTAAGGTATACACTTTTTGAATAATTATTTTCTAAAAATGATAAAAATTGCATAGTTGTTTGTGTAGTATTTCTTTTTATTGCCGCAACCCAGTATTGTATTGGAGAATGTAGTTCTATAGAAAAATTTCCTATAATTTTTACATTTTTTTCTGCTATTGCATCTGTATAGTATACGATTCCCAGTGGGCTATTTCCTAATGCTACAAATTTAAGGGTTCTTCTAACATCTCCACCCCAAGCCATATTTTTTGTATTTAAATTTTTCCATAGACCTAATTTTTTTAATGCTTGTTTAGTATATACCCCTGCAGGTACGTGTGTAGGGTCTGCAATACTAATTCTAGAATTCATTAGGTTCTCATTAAATAAACTTTCTAAAGTTGTTTTATTTTTTATTATTCCAATATTTTTAATAGTGCTGTTTATATGTGTTATTAGAACCAATTTATTTTCAAAAATAGGTTTTATGGATTGTTTTAAAACTATTTTTTTATTTATTAATTCTTCTATCCATAAAGAGCTAGCTGAAATATAAATATTAGCTGGTGCTCCATTAATAATTTGTTTAGCTAGGGAACTAGAGCTAGCGGAAGATGTTCTTATCTTGCTCGTATTAGAATTTTCCCATTCTTTTGCAATTTCTTTTATAACATCTGAGGTGCTTGCTGCATTATATATTAATAATTTTAACTCACTAGTTTCTGCGACTATTGGTGAAATAGTAAGTAACATAAAGAGTAATATAGATAGCAAAGGCATTAAGCTTTTATAATTTATAAGTTTAATCATAGCTTTTCTTATAGTATACTCATACAATTTTCAAATCATTATTAATGTTCATAGGCTATATATATTCATATATAGCGCATGTCAATATTAATAATGTTTCTTATGTAATTAATTAATTAATTTTGAGAACATAATTTTTTCTTTAATTAAAGATTCTTTTGCCTTTTTTTCCATTGTCCTAAATAATTTTAAAACTTTTTTACCTTCGTCTGTTAACTTGGCTCCACCTCCCCCCTTTCCTCCAAGAGAAGATTCGATTAAAGGATATAAAAAATCTTTATTCATGGCGTCTGTTAATAACCAGGCCCTTCTATAGGACATGCCAATATATCTTGCAGCTGCTGATATGGAACCCTCAATAGATATAGCATCTAAAAGTTTTGCTTTGCCGTGACCAAATACTGGCCTAGTACCCAAATTAATTCTTAAAGATATTTCTTCATTTTTATTTTTGTTATTTTTCATTTATTTTCCATTAAGACTTTTATGTATTATATAGTCACCTTTTTTAATTTTTAGGTAAGTTGTCAGGCCTCCCTGTATTTCCAATACTGCTTTTAGTTTTACGTCTGGGCCCAGTGGTGTCAAATCTTTTGGAGTTGTCATTCTAAAAATTTTTTCTATTTCACCATTACCTTTAATAAATAACATATCTAATGGGATCAAAGTGTTCTTCATCCACATTTTAATGACTTGGTTTTTTGGATAAATAAATAGCATGCCTTCATTTTGTTTTATACTAGTTCTATGCATTAATCCTATACTCCTTTGCTGAGCAGAGGTTGCAATTTCTACATAAAAAGTATATTGATTTGTTCCATTTTTGATAGTAATAACATCTTTTTCAAATTGGATATTATTAGCTTGTAGATGGCCTAAAGATATATAAAAAAAAACAAGTAAAATTATTAATGCTCTCATTTATATTCCCTTTAGGATATTTATATTATCTTTTAAATCATTAATTAAGTCATCTGGATCTTCTAATCCAACATGAATTCTTAAAGTACCACAATCATTTTTCCATTTATATGTATCTCGTAACTTCTCTGGTTTTATTGGTAAAATTAGGCTTTCATAGCCTCCCCAACTATATCCCATATTAAATAATTTTAAATTATTAAGCATTTTATTAACTAAAGATATTTTAGTGTTTTTAAGTTTTATTCCGAATAAACCTGAAGCACCTAAAAAATCCCTTTTCCATATTTTATATCCTGGATTATCTGGTATAGCAGGGTATAAAATTGTATCTGTTACATCTTGCGTTTTTAACCATTCTATAACTTTAGATGCACTTTGTTGGTGTTTTTGCAATCTTATACTTAAAGTTTTAAGGCCTCTTATACCTAAGTATATATCTTCTGGACTTGGACAAGAACCCATATTATGAGCTGCTTCTCTTACACATTTTGTATAATTTTTATTAGTAGTTATTACACCCAGCATTGCATCAGAATGTCCAACTATGTACTTTGTGGCGGATTGAATTGAAATATCTATACCATTATAGAATGGTTTGAAAAATAAAGGTGTTGCCCAAGTGTTATCCATTATAGTTATTAGGTTATTATTTTTTGCTATTTCTACAAGCATCGGAACATTTTGAATTTCAAAAGTAAGAGATCCAGGAGATTCAATAAATATGACTTTAGTATTTTTTTTAATCAATCGATTAATTTCTTTTCCTATATCTGGCTTATAGAAAGTGGTGGTAATACCCATATTATTTAGTAAACCTTTTGCTAGATTTTTTGTTACCCCATAGACGCTATCTGTAATTAATATATGATCACCTGTCTTTAAAATAGCTAATAAAGATGCAACAATTGCTGCAGTTCCTGAGGATGTTGCAACTGCAGAATACCCTTCATCAATTTCTGCAATAGCTTTTTCAAATTCAAAAGTACTAGGACTTCCAAACCTACCATAAGCTAAGGTTTGTGTATTTTTTCTTTTCATACTTTTATTCATATCTTCTACTGTTTTAAATAAAACAGTAGATCCTTTGTATATCGGACTATTTACAAAGCTACTTTTAGACTTTTGGTTTTTCCCAGATAAAATTATTTTTGTATCATTTTTATATTTATTTTTATTCATATATTTTTTCTTTATTTTCTTTTATTATATTTTTATTTATTATTTTATTGGACCAATTATGTCATTATATAAAAACTTAAGCTTTACTCAAAAAATGTTAGTTTCAATGCTTGCTGGTGCCATCTTAGGAATCATATTAAACAATATAGATATTTATCATAGTATAATAAACCAATATTTGTCTAATGGGCTTTTTGATGTTATCGGAAAACTATTTGTAAATAGTTTAAAAATGCTAGTTGTTCCATTAGTATTTTGTTCAATCACTATAGGAATTACTTCTTTAGGTGATTTAGCTTTGATGGGTCGAATTGGAATTAAAGCTATTTTTATATACCTAATAACAACTGCAATAGCTATATCATTAGCTTTATTGCTTTCAATCGTTATTAACCCTGGACAAGGTTTTGAGATAAATGAGTCTATTTCTTATACTGCTAAAGAAGCTCCACCGTTATCATCTGTGATTACTTCTATAGTTCCTTCAAATCCAATATTGGCTATGGCTGAAGGGAAAATGCTGCAAATCATTTTATTTGCAATTATTTTAGGTATTGCAATTATAATAACCGGAAGAAATGCTGAACCTTTTAAAAAAGGTTTACAAAGTTTAAATGATATTATGATGTCAATGGTAATTATTATTATGAAGTTTGCTCCTATTGGAGTATTCTTTTTAATTGCCAAAACATTCTCTACCCAAGGTGTCACAATGATTGTGCCCTTAGCGTCTTATTTTCTAACCGTTACTTTGGCTTTGCTTCTTCATGTGTTGTTAACTTATACATTTTTTTTAAAGTTTGTAGGAAAGGTTTCTCCTATTAATTTTTTTAAAAAAATTCGTACAGCAGTAGTATTTGCTTTTAGTACAGCCTCATCTAATGCGACTATTCCTGTTACTTTAAATACTGTTGTAAAAAGGTTAGGAGTTGATAAAGCGATTGCATCTTTTACTGTTCCTCTAGGTGCTACCATAAATATGGATGGAACGGCCATTATGCAGGGAGTTGCGACTGTATTTATTGCGACAGTTTATGCTGTTGATTTAAGTATGGGAGATTATTTAGCTGTTATTCTTACGGCAACTCTGGCATCTATTGGGACAGCTGGTGTTCCTGGAGTAGGATTAATAATGCTGGCTATGGTTTTAACGCAAGTTGGGCTGCCTGTAGAAGGAGTAGCATTGATAATTGGTATTGATAGATTGCTTGATATGATGAGGACATCTGTAAATATTACAGGAGATAGCATGGTATCTGTAATTGTGAGTAAATCTGAAAATAGTTTTGATACGGCTGTATTTAAAGATCCTAAAGCTGGTGTATAATTATAACTCTATTAGATTTTTTTCTGATAAACCCCATTCACTCCAAGACCCATCATAAACTTGCCAATTATTTTTTCCAATCAAACTTAATGCAAATGCTAACACGCATGCTGTAATTCCAGAGCCGCAAGTTGATATAGTAGTTATGTTAAAATTAAATTTATTATTTTCTAGGATATTTATAATTTCTTTTTTTGTAATAAAGTAACCATTTTTATCTATAAAAATATTAAATGGAATATTTATAGAATTAGGAATGTGTCCTTTTCTAAGTCCTGGCCTTGGCTCTTCATCTATACCTCTAAACCTCCCGGTAGATCTAGCATCTACAATTTGATAATTACTACTATTGAAGGAATTTGTGATATCTTTATGAAGTGTCAATAAATTTTTATTTAGTTTAGCTTTATATTTACTGGAAATTACTTTTAATATATTTTTGTTCTCCGGCAAACTGATTTTTAGCCAAGCCTGTAATCCTCCATTCAAAATTGATACATTTTGATGTCCAAATAATTTAAACAACCACCATGCTCTAGGTGAAGTTCCTATTCCATCATAAGAATATATTATAATATGATTTTTATTACCTATTCCTAATTCTTCCATATTCTTTATAAACTGTGATTCAGTCGGAACTGTGTGTGGTAAGTTTGACTCAATATTACAAACTTTATCAATATCAAAGTAAAGAGCATGAGGTATATGATTGTTTTTATACTCTTTAAAAGGGTTTCTTTTTTGGTTTGGTAAATACCAAGACGCATCTAATATAATGATATTATTATGCCATATTTTATTTTTATATAGTTTTATTAAATCACTAGCTTCAATTAGCAATTAGTATCCTCCTGTATAATTAGCTAGGTTTTCCTTTACCTTTTTTTGCCATACCTTTTTGAGGGTCATAGCCTATAGTAGCAAATGTAAGAAATACGATAGTGCAAAGCAAAGTAACTATTAAACCCGGAATATAAATTTGTCCAAGAGAAGCCCATCTAACTAATTCAACTCCATACGTAAATGGGTTTATATTTGCAATCCACCAAACAAATTCTGCTCCATTATCTTTTAATCTCCATAAGGGGTATAATGCTGATGATATAAAAAACATCGGAAAAATAACAAAATTCATAGTGCCTGCGAAGTTTTCTAATTGTTTTATATAAACAGATATTAATAAGCCTAATGCTCCCAGCATCATGCCAAATAAAATAGTTGCAGGTAATATATATAACCATCCTATTATAGGTGTTGAAAAATTAACTATAAGATTAATGATTGGAACACAAATAATTAGAAAAACATAAGCTTGAATAACGGATAAAAAAGTTCCAGACAATAGTTTTGCGGTAAGGAGATACCATCTAGGTAAGGGGGCCGTTAATAATAATCGCATAACTCCCATTTCTCTATCATAAACCATTGATAAAGAGGATTGCATTCCGCTAAACAATAGTACCATACCTATAAGGCCCGGAACTATATATTCAAAATAATTAACATTTTGAATAGGGTAAGGATGGTTTAACCCAGGATCTACACCTGTAACAGATCCAACTCCAGCTGCAAAAACAAAAAGCCAAAGTGCAGGTCTAACAAATGCTGATAATAATCTACTTTTTTGATGAAAAAACTTTACAGCTTCCCTATATGTAAGTCCGCGTAATGCTAATATTGCATGTTTTGTTTGCAAAATATTCTCCCTATCTAACTAATTCACACATTTACTTGTTTTATTGTCCATTCCTATAGTATCTAAATTATTTTCACGATGAACAAAACTATTTAAAGGGGCTATACTAGTAACCCAGTTTTCAGTTGAAAGCATAATAGGTTGTCTTAATTGCCTATTCCATGGCCTAAAGTTTAAAATAGGCCCTTTGGATCCATCTAATTTAAATTCTTCATTAACAAAAGCCTTACTAAGAGAAAAGTTTTCATTATCTTTAAATCTTACTAGTGCTTCAGCCATAGCTCTCATGGCAACCCATGCTGCCCAATCTTCTTCTGTCATTCTTCTTTTATGCATTCTTTCGAATCTTCCATGCACTTGTGGTGCCCCATGTCTTAAATAAGACCAATGCCAAGCTCGAGGTATCAGGCCAGATGACCCAATTACTATTGCTGGTCTATGGGTAGCAAATGGAACTCTATAGCTAAATTCTTTATGTGTATCTGCTATATATACAGCATCATATTTTGCTGAACCTGTTAAAAAATCTAAATCATTTTGATCTCTAGCTCTAGGGTCATTTCCTAAAACAAAATTTCTTTTATCTGTAATTTTTAAACCAAACTGTTTTGCTGATTCTATAAAAGATTTAGCTTTAGCTTCATCAATTTCTAAAGGTCCAATAAGTACTAGTATTTTTCTCCATTTTTTTTCTGATAAATACTGAGCTAAACTATCCGATAACATCCTTTCACTTGGGATTGTATGAAATAAATTTTTACTACATTGTGAAGATCTTAATTCATTATTTTTAGAGGAAACATTTATTGCTGTAATATTTAGGTCATTAATTTTATTAGTAATCTGCAATAATTCTGCAACTGGAAAATCTAATAAAATAAACTTTATATCATTTTTTATAATGTGATTATATATAGTTTCGGAAGCATCTTCACTAGCTTTTATCCTCTTTTTTATTAAATTAAATTTAACTTTAGACATTCTTTGAAAAGGTTTAATATCTTTTAACCCTAACTCGGCTCCGGCAATAGGTCTTTTATACAGTTGGTTAGTATTTGAACGAATATCAACAGGATGAACTCCCCATATATCATAACGAATATCTTTTTCTAAATCATAATAGCCTATATTAAAAATGGGGTTTTCTTCTGCACTTAAAATATTAATAGACATAAGGCAAATTATTAATATAGTTGCTTGTAAAGAAAATAATTTCATTTAATCAATTATCCTAACGGTATGCGGTGTTCTACCTACAGCTATAGATTTTATAGAGGCTCTTTTATCAGTATCTATAATAGAAATGTCATCACTATTTCCATTAGTAACAATTAAAGTTTTGTCGTCTGAAGATATAGCTGCTCCCCATACTCTGGAACCTGCTAAAATATAATCAATAACATC
Source organism: Alphaproteobacteria bacterium (assembly GCA_029243935.1). Classification (GTDB taxonomy): domain Bacteria; phylum Pseudomonadota; class Alphaproteobacteria; order TMED109; family TMED109; genus TMED109. Next base: position 4,925 of record JAQWRB010000181.1, on the reverse strand, counting down.
ATAATTTTTTGTTTGAACTACAGCAACATGTTTTGATCTGCCTAATGTGATATAAGCTAGGCTACCATCATTACTCATAGCGAAATCAACGGGTGTAATTTCTGTACTTCTTATACCTTTTTTTTCAAATTTTATATTATGGATTACTTTAAAGCTATTAGTATCTATTACACTAACTGTTCCTCCTAGTTCATTTGTAACCCAATACTCTTGGCCATTTTTTGTGAATGCGCCTCTTCTAGGTCTATTTCCTACTAATATTTCTTCTATTACTTTTCCTTCCCAGGGGTCAATTATAAGAACAGTATTAGTGCCTTCTGATGTTATATACACAAGCTGACCATCAGGAGAAAAATTTACTCCTTCAGGTTCAATACCTACATCTTCTATGACTCTTATAATTTTTCCTGAGGTGATATCTATAACAGTTGCCGCATTATCATCTTCATTAGATACTACTGCTATTTTACCGTTAGGGCTTATGTCAAAAATTTCCGGATCATCACCGGTTTCTAAGTTTCCAGTAATTTTAAATGTATTCATGTCAATTATATTAATCGTATCATCTTCACTTGCTGCTACTAAAAGGCTGTTAGAGCTGGAAACATAGTGCATATCTCTTGGTCGATTGCCACTATCAATTGTAGCAATAACTTCATATGTTTTTAAGTCTATGATGGTTATATTATCGCTTCCTTCATTAGAAACAAGGATAGTTTCTGCATTACTACTAAAAGAAAATATCAGTGTAATTATAAAGCTTAATTTAATGATATTTTTATAAATAAAATTAATAAATCTCATAATATTTTTTCCTTTTTAAGAGGTCAAAGATACAAATGCATCATGCAAAGTATCCTTATTATATTCTTTAGTGATATTTTGTGGTGTATCTTTTTTAATAATTTTTCCTTTATTTAAAACAATAACAGTGTCAGATTTTTCTGCTTCATCAACTAAATGTGTTGCCCAAAGTACTACCATTTTTCTTTCTTCTTTAAGCTTTATAACATAATCTAATAAATCTCTTCGACTTTGAGGATCTAGTCCTACTGTAGGCTCGTCTAATAAAAGGAGCTTTGGTTTGTGTAGTAAAGATCTTGCTAATTCTATCCTACGTTTTTGACCACCCGATAAAGATCTAACTTTATCATTAATTCTGTCAGATAAATTGACTTGCTCCAGTTCTTCTATCACCCTTTTTTTAAACTCTTTATCATTAATCCCATGGAGATTACTATGGAACTTTAAATTCTCTATAACGGTTAAATCCATATCTAACGTAATCTGTTGAAACACAACGCCAATATGAGCTAAGGCATCTATTGCATTACTCCTCATATCAAAATTATTTATTAAAACATTACCTTTTTCAGAAGCAAATAACCCTGTCAAAATTTGAAATAAAGTAGTCTTTCCCGCACCATTTGGACCTAATAAAGAGGCATATTCTCCTTCAGCTAAAGAAAAACTAACCTCATTAAGTGCTTTTATTGATCCATATGATTTGGATAATGACTGTATATTTAAAATTTTATTTTCCATTATTACTCTCGTTTCCTTATTATTATATTTTTCCAGATAATATTTCTGGGTGTTCTTTTATGAGTTTAATTCTTAAATTTTCCATTTGAATATCTTCTGCTTTTCTTGGTCTTTGCATGTTTATTTTTAAGTCATGAATGACTTTGGAGGGACCTTTTGAAAGAAAAAGAATTCGATCACCTAGATACATTGCTTCCCTTAAATCATGAGTCACAAAAATTATGGTGTTTTTCTGACTATTCCATAATTTTATTAACATTTGTCTGAGTAAATCAGCTGTTGTAAGATCTAGAGAAATAAAAGGTTCATCCAATAACAATATCTTTGGCTTATTAACAAAAGCTCTAGCTATTGCAACTCTTCTCTGCATTCCTCCTGATAATTGAGAAGGAAAAGCATTCATATATTTAATTAAATCCATTTCTTCAATTAGATTTTCACTATGAGCTATTTCTTCAGATGTTTGATTAGTAACTATGGATACATTTTGTTTTACTGTTAACCATGGCATTAGCCTCGGTTCTTGGAACATATACCCTATTGGCCAATCATTTGGTATTGTTCCATCATGGTATTTAATAACGCCTTCTACTTTTCTATCAAGACCAGATAATAAGTTTAATAAAGTCGTCTTTCCGCAACCAGAAGGTCCAACTAAGCAACAGAATTGACCTTGAGGAATAGTAAACTGCATATTTTTAATAGCATCATTGTATGTATTTTGATTTTTATCTTTATAGCTTTTGGCAATGATATCTACAAATAAATCATGAGGTTTTTTTATAAGTTTGTTATTTAATTGGTCCTCCATTTGTTAAGCCTCCTCTCTATAGGAGTTATAATCGCATATTCCACAAATATCATTATTGTTACAAAGGATAATGTATATGCAAAAAGAGAGGCTATATCAAATAAGTTAAAAAACTCATTTAATTTAAAGCCTATACCATTACTTCTTCCAAGAAGCTCAACTACCAGAACAATTTTCCATATTAGAGAAATTCCACCCCTTGCTGCAGCCATTATAAATGGATATAGTTGAGGTAAAAAAAAGTTAATAAACTTCTTTTTATAGTTAACTTTAAATACATCGGCTACTTCTAATATTTTTCTATCTATAGCTCTAGTACCTTCTCTAATAGTTACTAAAACATTAGGTATTTTATTAAGTGAAACAGCTGTAATTGCCGCAATTTCATTAAGCCCAAACCAAACATAACATAATATAATAATTACTAAAGCGGGAGTATTAAGTAATAAGATATGCCATCCATCTAACATAATATTAAGATTCTTTTTTGACCCCATAGCAATTCCTAGTCCTGTTCCAACTAGCATTGCAATAGTAAAAGCTAATAATACTCTCCATAGTGTTATGCCTAAATGATATAGCATTTCTCCATAGATCATTTCATTAAAGAATATAATTAGGACAGTTTTTGGAGATGGCAAAACATCACTATTTATTAAAAAAGCTGAAGTCTCCCAGATGAATAGTAATAAAAGAAATGATAAAATTCTCACATTTATAGAGTTTTTGAAAAAGGAATCAGTAAATTTATTTTTTTTTATTTTATTAAACATTATCTTGACCAAATCACTCCTTCAGAAAGCTCTTTACTATTACCCACTAAATCTTTTCCTCCTATTTCGGCTAATATTTTAAAAGCATTTTTAATAGCTGATTTATATTCTGATGTATTGCTAGATGGTATGCCTTTTCTAAATCCTGCTTTTAAAGCTTCTAATGTGTTAGGGTTTTTTGCTCCTGTAAGTTTTTGTATTCTTATCCATTCTTGATCATTAGAGTTTAATATTTCACGAGCTTCTTCAGAGGCTGCGATAAAACCTTTTATAGATTCTTTATTTTTATTAGCCCATTCTTCGCTAAAAACGTATCCAATTAATGGCAATGATTTCCCAATACCGAGCTCAGGCAAAACATCTTCTACTGAAATTATTTTTCTAAAATTTAAAGCTTTCAACCTTGCTGTATAATTCCAATAATTTATTGCACCATCTAATTCTCCTTTTTGTATCATTCCATTTATAAGTGGCGGTGCAGCATATGCTGGTTTAATGTGTTTGGCTATATCATATCCTAAAACTTTCATAGTATAAGCCCTAATTAAAATCCAGCTTTTATCAATACTACCCCCGGCAATACCTATTTGAGTGTCTTTTAAGTTACTTAAAGATGTTATAGGGCTGTCATTTGGCACCATTAATGCGCCAGCTGCTGTTGAGTAAGGTATTAATGTAAAGTCTTTACCTTTTTCTCTTTGCCTACTAACCCAAACCCAGTCAGTTACAATCATGTCCACTGCGTTTGACATAAGGGCAATAGCCGAAGCATTTTTATTGGTTAAATAAGTTATATCAAGCTCAATGCCATACTTTTTATCTAGGCCATGCTCCTTAATAACATTTAATTCCCAATTTACTGTTCCATATTTTAATACAGCTAATCTAATATCTGTGGCACGTAAATGGCTAGAAAACATAAAAGTACCAACGAACAATAATGTAGATATTATATGATTTATTTTCATTATGATAATTATCCTAAATTTAATAACACCTTTTAAAATATTATTTTTAAATTAAGTGATCTATAAATTAATTTTGTTATTAAGTAAAATTACAATTTATTAATGTTAGCCAAAAATTAAAATAAATTTTTAATAATTTTTTTTATTCTTTAATTGTCCATATTAAAAGTAACATTTACTATTTAAAAAACTTAATGTAGAAGCCATTCATCAATAAAAAATATAGGTAATAATAATTATTTTAAAAAAAATGAAAAATATCTTTGACACTTAGTTAAGACAGACGTATACAATCATCTCACCCGATAGAAAAAGTTATATACTTCGGATGTTTGTTACAAACGGACATAATATTTAATTATGTAATTATGTCTGTTTATTTTGCTGTTTGAAATTGTTCATATGAAGAAAGGGATGCGTAGGCGGCGATTTGTCGTGCAAGCGATTTCGACGATACGCATTTTAGAATACTCTTTAAATTAAGACGTTTATATGGCAGTTTTATTACTGTTATATTTTAATTTAAAGTTTCGTTATGCATAACGTCGGGTCAGCATTTGTCCTCGAAAGAGGACACAATTCCTCCCTCGTAAGAGGGAATTAGAATCAAACTTGAGAGTTTGATCCTGGCTCAGAGTGAACGCTGGCGGCACGCCTAACACATGCAAGTCGAGCGATAAGCTAAACTTCGGTTTAGTGGACAGCGGCGGACGGGTGAGTATCGCGTGGGAATTTACCATAGAGTGGGGAACAACTGCTGGAAACGGCAGCTAATACCGCATACGCCCTACGGGGGAAAGGCTTCGGCCGCTCTATGAGAAGCCCGCG
>JAQWRB010000174.1 GCA_029243935.1 Alphaproteobacteria bacterium | reverse complement strand
TAACTGCATTTGCTAATATATCTACACCACGAAGCATACGCTCCCTAGCATCTGTTGAAAACCTTACATCTTTTGCCATTTTATTAATTCCTTAATTTTATTTATAAATTAACCCATTATTCCCATAATATCTGACTCTTTGACGATTACTAAATCATCAGAACCAATTTTAAGTTCAGTACCGGACCACTTTCCAATAAGAACAACATCTCCTTTTTTTACATCTAAAGGTGTTATCTTACCATCTTCAGAACGTAATCCTGTTCCTACTGCTATAACTTTAGCTTCCATTGGTTTTTCCTGAGCTGAATCAGGGATAATAATTCCACCAGAAGTTTTTTCTTCGCTATCCATGCGTTTAACTAAAACACGATCATGAAGGGGTCTAAATTGCATATCATATATCCTAATATTGTTGTTATAATTAATATAAAATTAGCACTCTATTAATTAGACTGCTAAACTTGCTAACTGATATGTGTGATTTAGAACAGAAAATGTCAAGAGTATATCAATAATATTTTTTTTTGTTTCTAATAACATTAATACGCATATTAATTATTTTCATTAAATTATTTATTCCTTCTCCAGTTTTAGCCGATATATAGACCTTATTTTTTGTGTTTTTATAATTATTCTTATCAAGATTATCTATTTTATTAATTACATCTATATAATTTATAGGTATTTGGTTTATATCATAACCAAATATATTACTCACTATCTCCAGAACATCTGTATTTTGTGAATTATAATCTTTATGAGAAATATCTCTAACATGTAATATTAAATCTGCATAAACTATTTCATCCAAGGTAGCTTTAAATGCTTCAATTAGCTCTATAGGAAGTTCACTAATAAAACCTACTGTGTCGGATAAAATGAAATCATTATTATAAGAAATATTCACTTTTCTATGTTTAGGGTCAAGGGTGGCAAAAAGCATATCTTTTACAAATTCACCCCCTCCAGTGATTTTATTAAATAATGTAGACTTTCCAGAATTTGTATAACCTATTAATGATACTAATGGATAAAGTTTTTTCCTTTTAACTCTTTGTAACTCTCTAGTTTTTTTAATTTTATTTAAATCTATTTTAATTTTTTTAATTCTACTGGTTATATGCCTTCTATCTAATTCTATTTGTAATTCTCCAGGTCCTCCTAAAAAGCCTCTTCCACCTCTTTGTCTTTCTAAATGTGTCCATGATCTAACTAAACGAGTTTTTTGCCATGTTATATGCGCTAACTCAACCTGCAAAGAGCCTTCTTTAGTAGCAGCTCTTGCTCCAAAAATTTCTAATATTAAGGCCGTTCTATCTAGTACTTTAGCTCCCCAATATTTTTCTAAATTTCTTTGCTGTATTGGGTTAAGAGAAGCATTAATTATAATTATACAGTTTTCTATATCATTTTCTTTTAATTTCGATTTAATGTCTTCTATTCTGCCTTTGCCAAAAAAGGTTCCAGATTTAAGAATAGATACTCTAAATATATCAGAATATAGTATTTTTAAATTTATAGCTTTTGCTAAAGATTTTAATTCTAATAAAGATGCTTCTGGTGAACGCCTTATAGCTCTATTATGAGCAATATTGGGATGTATTAACCAACAATTTTTCATTAAAAATATACCAACATAATCAAATTTTTTTCCAAAATATACTTGAAAGTAGAATCATTGTAATAAATATTTCTATTCTTCCACAGAGCATTATTATGGATAATAAAATTATTTCCATAAAAGTATCTGGATAATAATGAACGTCTGCTATTTCAATTAACCCAATTCCTGTATTAGAAAATGTAGATATAACTATTATAAAAGCTTCCTCAAAGTTAATTTCAAAAAGAGACATTATTGAAGATAGAATTGGAATAATTGATAAATAAAGGATTGTAAAAATAAATATCTGAGAAGTTTCATCTATAGAATATATTTGCTCTTTAGCCATAATTTTTCTTGGGTTGCAAAGCCTAAATAATTCAATAGAAATATATTTATAAATATAAATTAATCTAGTTGGTTTTACCCCCCCTGTAGTAGAGCTAACAGAACCGCCAATAAGAGTTAACAGCCCTAATACTAATACTAAATTAGTTAATGCACCATACTGATATAAATCATTAGGTACTAAACCTGTAGTGGAAATAAAAGATATAATTAAGAAACAAGTTTCTATATATTTTTCAAAAAAAGATATTTTAACATTATTAAAAAGCCCTAAAGTAATAAAAAAAGTAACACTAAATATTAATATAAGCGCTAATTTAAAATTTTTATTTTTAAAATAAGATAAAAAACCATTAGCAAAAGATTTATAATGCAAATTAATAGATAACGATCCAAAGATCATAGCAAAGATCATGACTATTTTTGTAATAACGTTAGTTTCTACAATAATTTCTCCATTTGGATTATATCCATTGCTCGTAGAAATTAAAGCCATAGATAGTTGTATGGCTTCGGACCAACTATTTAATAGTAATTTAAATAATATAGTAAAAATTACTGTCAAAGATAAAAATAGATAAAAAATAATTTTAATATTTTCTATAGAAAAATAATCTTTTAATATGCTTTTTTTACGCAAAACCATTTCAACAAAAAAACTACCTACTAGAATTGTACATAACCCACCTAACCATTGTAGAATTGCTTGCCATATAAAAAACTCAGGTTTATTAATATTTTCAATTTCAGTCCATATACCACTGGTTGTTGATAAAGAAACAGAGAGAAAAAATATATCTTTTATTTCTTCCTCCGGAAATATGATATATAATGGAATAGTACCCATTAAAATTAGTACTATCCACGTTATAAAAATTGATAAAATACAAGATTTTTTATCTAATTCTAATATTTTAAATTTATTATTTGATATATATATTGAAACAAAGAAAAAAATAGATATCAATAATAGCAACAAGAATGGAACATAACTACAATTAACCAATAACGACCAAATTATAGCAATGACCGCAGAAAAAGCCATAAATATTTGTAAAATAAGCAGAAAATTATATGTATGTTGAATTTTCAAATTTTATATCCTGAATGAAAAAACTAATAAAAACCAATGCCTACAGAAAAAATCTTTTCAATTTCAGTTATAAAATCATGTTTTGCAAAAACTATTACCCTATCCCCCACCTCAATAGTCGTAGAACCTGTGGGTAATATAACTGACTTATTTCTAATTAATGCTCCTATAGCAACTCCATCTGGTAGAGGTTTATCTCTTAATGGAACTCCTATTAATATTGAGGATTCAATAGCTTCTAATTCTATTACTTCCGCCTCCCCATCTCTTAAACTTTGAACCTGAAAAACCTTTCCTTTTCTGACATGTCTCAAAATTCTTGATACTGTTAATTCTCTAGGATTAACTACAGCATCTATTCCTAATGAGCTAACAAAAGGACTATATCTATTTTCTGAAAGTAATGCTGCTGATGAATGACAACCATATTTTTTAGCCAATATAGCTGATAAAGTATTAATTTCATCACTGCCTGTAACAGCAAATGTAAAATCAGCTTGAGCTATGTTTGCTTCTTCTAATATTTCTTTGTCTAAAGCATCACCATTTAAAATTATAGATTTATTAAGTTCATCAGCTATTGATTCTGCTCTATTTGTGTTACTTTCAATAAGTGTAATATTTGATTGAGGTTCATTGTCTTCTATAGATTTTGCAACTCTTAAACCAGTATTACCCCCACCAATTATTACTATTCTTCTAGCCCTCGCAGTTTCTTTACCAAAAACTGATAAAACTCGCTCTGTTCTATTAGATTCAGCCATTACATATATATCATCACCACTTTGCATTTGACTTAATTTATTGGGTACAAAACCTAATTCATTTCTTACTATATAAACTACCCTTGCTCCCAAATCTGGAAAAATTTCTGTTAATTGATTTAAAGGAGTATTTATAACTGGGCAATCTTCCCCTAGATTTATTTCAATTAATCTTACTAAATCATCATCAAAAGAAATCAAATCTTTTGCTCCAGGAACAGCAACTAATCTAGTAAAAGACTTTGCGACCTCCTGCTCTGGTGATATTATTGCATCAATAGAAAATAGACCTGAATCAAACAAAGACTTCCATTCATCTTTACTATATGCTTCTGAACGAACTCTTGCAATTTTAATAGGAACAGAAAACAAGGCTTGTGCTATTTGGCAAGAAATCATATTAATTTCATCTGACTGAGTAACGGCTATTATCATATCTGATTTATCAGCTTCTGCTTCTTTTAGAATATTAGGATGAGAAGCATAACCTATTAAAGTTCTTACATCTAGTTTACTAGAAATTTGATCTATTCTTTTTTCATCATGATCAATAATTGTAATTTGGTTTTTCTCATCATAAAGAAGTCTTGCTATATTATAACCAACTTCTCCAGCTCCACAAATAATAATATTCATAAGAATATCCTTTATTTTTGATTTTTTTGTTGCTTTAGAATATTTAATTTTCTATGAAATGCTGATCTTTCCATTCCTATAAATTTTGCAGTTTTTGATATATTTCCATTAAACCTATCTAAATTTTTCATTATATAGTCATATTCAAATATTATTCTAGCCTCTTTAAGGTTTAAAGAATATAAGTAATCTCTATTATTATATTCTTCATCATTCATACGATCTAAACGTATCAAATCTTTAGGAAGCATATTATATGTTATTTCATTTAATGATGTATCATTAATCATAATTAGTATTCTTTCAATAGCATTTTTCAGTTGTCTTACGTTACCATGCCATTTAAATACTTGTAATGATGCTATAGCTTGTTGGTTTATGGTTAAATTATCTCTACCCGTGAATTTAGAAGCTTTATTTAAGAAATAATCAACTAAAATCGGAATATCCTCTTTTCTTTCTGATAATGGTGGAATTTCAATCGGAATAACATTTAATCTATAGTATAGATCTTCACTAAATTCTTTATTTTTAATTTTTTCAGTTATTTCAATACTTGTAGAACTTATAACTCTAATATCAACGTTAATTTTTGTTGACCCATTTTTTCTTTTAAAAGTATTATCCTGAAGAGCCCTAACAAAATATGCCTGAGCTTCTAATGTTAAGTCTGTAACTTCATCTATAAATAAAGTACCATTATTAGCCTGTTCAAAAATGCCTATTTTTATTATTCTACCTAAACTATCTTCTTCGCCAAACAATTTTTCCTCTAATAATTTTGAGGGTAATATTTTTGTATTTAATAATACAAAAGGACCACGAGATCTATTTGAATTATGATGGATTAATCTTGCTAAGGTTTCTTTTCCTGTTCCATATTGACCACTTATAAACACTCTACTCCCAGTTGGAGCAATTTTACTTATTAAATTTTTAATTTTTTTAATGGAATTTGAAACACCTACTAACTCTAAATCCCCACCTGCTCTAACCCATAGCTCTTTATGCTCTTTTTTAAGTTTTGATAACTCTAAAACACGCTCTAATGTAATGAGGAGTCTTTCTGCTTCAAAAGGTTTTTCAATAAAGTCACTTGCACCATTTCTTATGGCATTAACAGCTATATCAATATTACCATGACCACTAATCATTATACAAGGAACATTAATAAATTTAGAATGAATTTCACTAAGTAACTTTAACCCATCTAAAGTACTATATTCTAACCATATATCCAGTAAAACTAAGTCTGGCACTCGCTCAGATATAGCATCTAAAGCCTCATCAGAATTTTTAGCTACTCTAACTTCATAATTTTCATCTTCTAAAAGACCTGCTATAGAAAGCCTAATATCTTTTTCATCATCAACAACTAAAATATTATTTTTCATCAATCCCTACAATATAAAATTAAAATTTATCAGAAAATATTAAACAGGCACATACACCTTTATTCGTTTTTATATTATCTATCATCAATCTTCCATTATGATCTTCCATAATTTTTTTAACTATTGCTAAGCCTAAACCTGTACCGTTTTTTCTAGTTGTAACATATGGATCAGTTAAATCCTCTAGTATATTGTTTGGTAACCCTATTCCTGAATCTCTAACTGCTATTTTATAGTTATTGCTTGATAATGCTTTCAATTCAATAAATAGTTCATTTTTATCATTTATATCACTTTTTCTTTCAGACATTGAATTCATTGCATTAGATATAATATTTTGTAAAGCTTGTCTAATTTGATTTTCATCTATAATTGCATGTATATTTTTTTTAGGAACTTTAATTTCAACATTGATTTTTTGATTTGATAAAAGAGAAATAGACCCTAAGTCTTTAACTAGATTGGTTAAGTTAGCTTTTTTGTATACAGGAGCAGGCATTCTAGCAAAAGCCGAGAACTCATCTACCATTTTTCTCATGCCATCAACTTGTCTAATAATTGTGCTAATGGAAGATACAAAAACATCAGGTTCTAAAGTAATATGGTTTTTATATTTTCTCTTAATTCTCTCAGCTGCTAATTGAATGGGTGTTAAAGGGTTTTTAATTTCATGAGCAATTCTTCTTGCCACATCGCTCCAAGCGGCAACTCTTTGTATTTTAAAAAATTCAGTCATGTCGTCAAATGTAACTACATAGCCAAGAATTTTATTTTTTTGCTTTTCTACTGTTATTTTTGTAATTAAAGTTAACTTTTTATGATTTCTTATTAACTCTAATTCTCCCATTACTAAAGGCTCTTTGCTTTTTTGTAAATCTGCAAATAAATTAGACATTTCGGGAACAACATTTATTAAATAACTATTATTTATTATTTTAAAATCTAAATCTAATAAATCTAATGCTGATCTATTAGGAAGAAATATTTTACCATATTTATCTAACCCTAATACACCAGCTGTAACACCAGTTAATACAGTTTCAGTAAATCTAATTCTTCTCTCTAATTCTGTATTAGTAGTAACTAAATCATTTCTTTGATTTTCTAACTGTTCTGTCATTTTATTAAAAATTTTTGAAAGATCGGCAATTTCATCTTTATTATCATTATCAGGCACTCTTACTGTTAGATCACCTTGTGATACACTTTCTGCGGCATTTGCTAAATTTGTAATTGGATTAACCAGCCCATTTGCAAAATTTAAACCCATCAATATAGCGACAAACATTAATAAAACAGCAACAACTATAAATATCATGGTAAATGTAATATGTAGTCCTTCTTTTTTATTTTCTACACTTTTATAATTTTTGATAGCGTTTCTAACCAAATTTATGTCTTTGGTAACTTTTAAATCTTTAAACTTACTTACATAAATATAGTGTTTAGCTAAAACATTTACTGGTGATATAGCTGATACTGTTTTTTCTTTATCACTACTAGAGTAATTCATTGCAGGCCTTCCAGATGATTTTGCTAAATTTAATAGCTCTAATCTAATAGGAGAATTAAAAAGAAAAGATAATTCACTTTCAGCAATTATTTTATTATTTTTATCAAAAATAATTAACTCTGTTAAACCTTTCTCATAAGCTATTTTATTTAAAATTCTTTTTAAATTATTTTCTTTTTGAACATCCAAACTTTCAATATTAATAAGTATCCCTGAAGAATTAACTATTTCAGCTATATCAATAGAATCCGAACCAATTTGTTTTTTACCTTGTTCTAAATATGCTTCTGAGACCGATAAAGATTTATTTAATGCATTTTTTACTTGTGACGAAAACCAATTATCTATGCCAATAGTAAAAAATATTGCCCCGAATATAGCTACAATTATGGCTGGTACTGCAGCAAGTATACTAAACATTACTACAACTCTACTATGAAGTTGAGCTCCTAATTGCCCACTTTTTTTCCTTGACCATATATTTACTAACCGTTTTGTTATAATTATAATCAAGCTAATCAATAGTACTAAATCTAGATTAAGTAATAATAAAATTAAAAATTTATTAGCATTGCCAGATGGCGTCATAGCTATAAAGGTAGCTAATCCAGACAGCACTGAAGCTATACCTAAAAACCATGACCTTTTTAAGCCTGAATTACTTTTGTTAAGTTTATAATTATTTATAAAAGAAGAGAACACTATGCTTCAAAAAGTAATCTAAATGTTAACATTATTATTCCCTATATCAATATCTAAATACATAATTTTTTTTCTTAAAGTATTTCTATTTATTCCTAATAATTCTGATGCTTTTAGCTGGTTTCCTTTAACTAATTTTAGTGTTTTAACTATCAAAGGTCTTTCAACTTCGTGAATTATACGATTATATAAACCTGATGCAGGTAATTCATTTTTGTGTAAATCAAAATATTTATTTAAATGCTTTTCAACAGAAGCTCCTAAAGATATATTGACATTTTTAGTGTTTATAGACTCAAATTTAGACAAATATAAATTTATAGTTTCTAAATCTATTATCTCATGAGGAGTTAAAATAATTATTCGTTTAATTAAATTTTCTAATTCTCTAACATTACCAGGCCATTGATAATTTTCTAATTTTGTTAAAGCATTTGCATCAATTATCTTTTTTTCTGAACCAATATCCGTAAACTGGTTGAGAAAATGGTGAACTAATAGAGGTACATCATCTGCCCTCTCTCTCAAAGGGGGAACAAATATTGGAACAACATTTAACCTATAATACAAATCCTCTCTAAACAGACCATCATTTATTAAATCTGATAAATTTCTATGGGTAGCCGTAACTATTCTTACATTTGTATAAATTAATTTTTTCCCACCTAGAGAGGTAAAACAACCATCTTGTAAGACTCTTAGTAGCCTTGTTTGGGCCTCTAATGGCATATCTCCTATTTCATCTAAAAACAATGTGCCTTCATCAGCTTGCTCAAATTTACCTTTTCTACTTCTATCTGCTCCAGTAAAAGCTCCACGTTCATATCCAAATAATTCTGATTCAATAAGCTCTCTAGGAATAGCAGCCATATTAATTGCAATAAATGGTTTATCTTTTCTAGGGCTATAATCATGTAAGGCTTGTGCAATAAGCTCTTTACCCGTTCCACTTTCGCCTCTTATCATTACTGTTAGGTCTGAAGCAACTACCTTTGCTAATATTCTATAAACTTCCTGCATAGCAGGAGACCTGCCTATAATAGGCATATCATCATATAAAATATTTTCTGCTTCAGTTTTTTTTATACCACTTTTTTCATAATTAAATGCTTTAATAACAACATCTAATACTTTATCTAAATCAAACGGCTTTGGAAAATATTCATATGCTCCACTAGCACTAGCATCAATTGCTGTTTTAATAGTGTTTAATCCACTCATTACTATTATTGGCAAATCCGGCCTTACATTTTGAATTAAAGGTAATAATTCTAAGCCATTTGAATCTTCCATAATTACATCTGTTATTACTAAGTCTCCTTCTCCATTTTTAATCCAGGCAAGCAGAGTTTTACCTTTAGCTGTGGATTTTGTATAAAACCCTGATCTGTTAAATTTTTTTTCTAATACTAACCTTATGGCATTATCATCATCAGCAATAAGAATTAATGGCTTTTTCATTATTTATGTTCCTCTAAAGCAGGAAATAATATAGTAAAAACAGTATTCTTATTATTACTTTTTACTTCTATTATACCTCCATGTTCCTCTACAATACTAGCTACTATTGATAAACCTAGGCCCGATCCACCATATTTACTAGTAACAAAGGGTTCGAATAAATGTGATTGAATAGATTCAGGGATACCCGGACCATTATCAGTAATATTTATAAATATAGGTAATCTTAATCTATTATTACTTCCAGAGACTTTAATATTAAAGCCATGCCTATAACCAGATTGAATAGTAATCTCTCCATCCTCTTTTGCTTCAGCAGCATTTTTTACTAAATTTAAAAATACTTGGATTAAAGAGTTCATATCACCATATATTTCAGGCAATGAAGGGTCATATAATTCTTTAATGCTGCAATTTTTAGCGAAGCTATTTTTTGCTAAATTATTAACCCTCTGAAGGATATCATGGATATTTATTTTTGTTTTATTTACTATGTTATTATCTGAAATAGATCCTACTCTATTTACTAATTCTCCTATTCTATCTACTTCATTCACTATCAATGATGTTAAATCTTTATCTTCCTCATTTACTACATCACCTAGTAGCTGAGCTGCGCCTTTAATACCAGACAATGGGTTTTTAATTTCATGAGCCATTAATGTAGATAAACCAGAAACTGAATGGATATTCTTTTGAACAACTCTCCTATCTATTTGT
>JAQWRB010000113.1 GCA_029243935.1 Alphaproteobacteria bacterium | reverse complement strand
CGCAAACCCCTCATAATATCAGACACTTCTTTTTGATATTTATAGAATTTTTTTTGATCTATATTTTTGTTTACTACTCCAGATATCTTATTAATTATGGATTGCTTCCAAAACTTGTCCATAACTTTAGAGCACTTTGATAATTGAATAAAAGCAGTCAAAATTTGAGGTTTTAAAATTTCTTCTAGTGATGAAATAGAAGGCATACCATCATGTGAATCGTTTTCTTCAGTATCAAATGAATTATCACTATTTTCTTCATCATCATTCGATTCTGAGTTATTATTAACTTGCAAAGTCGAAGCAACTTTAGCAGTAGCTAAAGGATTATTAACCGTTGCACCATCTGGACCAGAACCATAGGTAGCTTCTAAATCAATTACTTCTCTTAAAGTGATTTGTTCTTTTTTTAATAGTGCGGTCCATTGCAATATATTTCTTAATGTTAAAGGGTTACGACTTATTCCTCTAAACATTAAATCTCTTCCAGCTTCTATTCTTTTAGCTATAGCAATTTCACCATCCCTTGAAAGCAGTTCAACATTTCCCATTTCCCTTAAGTACATCCTAACAGGGTCATCTGTTCTGCCTAATTCATTATCCGATGTATTTACGGTTTTTAAAACTTGCTCTTTATTATCTATATTTTCAGCTTCTACATCATAATCATCATCTGAATCTACTAAACTAATACCTAAATCTGAAATAATAGCTTGTATATCTTCTATTTTTTCTGAAGAAAATTTTTCAGGAGATAATACTTTTGCAAGTTCAACGTAGGTTAAATAACCTTTTTCCTTGCCTTTAGATATAAGTTTTTTAACTTCCGATTGACTTACATCATTAATTTGATCATCTGAAGAAACTGAATCATCTGACGTAACATTATTTTTCTTACTCTTAGCCATAAATTTAATTTTCTACTGTATGTTTAAATAATTATATTAAACTAATTATATTTTGTTACAATAATTATCAATAAAATACTTCAGTAATAACTATTCAATTTCTTTTTTTTCTATACCATGTTTTTTGCAAATTAGCAGCTTCTACCCAACATTTTTCTACATAATTTAAATCATCATGTTTTTTAACATAATCTGGAGTAAATTTAGTTTTTGTCCAATCATTTAATTTAAAAATACTCATAAATATTTTAGAATAATTAATATCTTCTTTTAATCTAATTATATCTGCATTTGATAAAGTACCATTCTTTTTATACAAATCAATTAAAGCAGTTCTTATTAAACCAAGCTCATTATTAGAAAAAACAAGCATTGAAAATTCTTCGTCAATTTTTTCTAATAAGTCAGGATTATTCAATATAGACTCAATTAAATATTTTTCCCGAAAGTTAACATACATTTTTTTATTAACCCTGTCTGCATTTAACTTGTCTAACTCAATATTTATTACATTAAAATTAGTCTTATTCTGACTTTTATTATTAAACATAGAGCTATTACGAATGTTTTTATTAAAATAAGTATAAAGCGAATTTTTGTACTCTGCTCTTACATTTAAATCTTTTATCAAAGAAATTTTTTTTTCCATTAACAACTTAAAACCTGCTCTTCTTTCAGGCGTTTTCATATCAATATTTTCTGTTTCACTTTTCCAAAAGAAATCAAACATAGATATTGGATTGTTAATTATATTTATTAAATGCTCTTTATTACTGTTTAAAACAAGACTATCTGGATCTTCACCATCTGGAAGAAAAACAAACCTTAAAGATTTTCCTGGTTTTAATATATTCATAGCAATGTTCAGAGTCCTTATAGCTGATCTATAGCCAGCTTTATCACCGTCCATACATATTATTGGCTCATCGGCAATTCTCCACATAAGAATTAATTGATCTTCAGATAAAGCTGTGCCTAATGGAGCTACAGCACCATATAAACCTATATGATATAATGAAATAACATCAAAATAACCTTCCACTACAATTAAAGGTAATTTATGTTTTTGAACATATTTTTTAGCCCTGTGGAAATTAAATAACATTTTCTTTTTTTTAAAAAGAATAGTGTCAGGAGAATTAAGATATTTAGGTTCAGAACCCTCTAATCCTCTGCCTCCAAATGCTATAACCGTGCCATTATTGTCATGAATAGGAAAAATTAATCTGTTTCTAAAAAAATCATAAGGTTTATGATTTTTTATAGAATTTCTTGCTAAGCCTGAAGCTATAATAGCGTCCATTGAAAAATTATTATTTTTAAGAAACATAATTAAATTATTAGAAATATTCTCTGCATAACCCAATTCAAAATACTTATATGCTTTTTCTGATACTTTTCTTTGGCTCAAATAATCTCTAACTGATATTCCAGAGGAAGCATTAAGGTTGTTAACAAAATAGTCTTTTGAAAACTCTACTAGATTATGTGCATCTATTGATTCTTTACTTATTTTATTTTTATAACCAGCATAATCTAATAAATTAATTCCAGCTTCTGAAGCTAATAATTTTAGTGCCTCCTTAAAATCAATAGATTCTTTTTGCATAACAAAACTAATAACATCTCCATGAGCAGAACATCCGAAACAATGAAAAAAACCTTTTTCATCACTTACAGAAAAAGAGGGTGTTTTTTCATTATGAAAAGGACACAAACCTAAAAAGTCATTACCCTTTTTAACAAGTGAAACCTTTCGACCTATAAAATCAGATAATAAGATTTTTTCATGAATTGCATCTACTAAATTTTCTGAAAAAGCCATATAATTATTATATCACCCTTCCAAACGTTTGCGAATCATTTGACTAACTTCTGTAAAATCACACCTTCCAGAATAATCTTTTTTAATTTTAGATATCACTTTACCTAAATCTCTTAGAGACTTTGCATCTATAGCAGTAATTGATTCTGTTATCACTTTATCTAACTCATCCATAGTTAACATTCTAGGCATAAATGCGTTAATGACATTTATTTCTTTTATCTCGCAATCAGCTAGTTCATTTCTACCAGCTTTTTCATAAATTTTTGCTGTTTCTGCTCTCTGTTTTACCATTTTAGCTAAAATTTCTAAAACAACCGAATCGGAAACGGTATCTCCAGTTCCCTTACTTCTAGATTCTAAATCTCTATACTTAATTGCTGCCAATATTAACCTTAGAGTAGATACTTTAATTGTATCTTTTTCTTTCATTGCACTGAGTAAATGATTTTTAAACTTATTTCTTAACAATTTTAATCCCTGTATATTAATTTATAATCTTATACTACATTATAATCATAAAAAATTTAAATATTTATTATTACTTTTCTTGACCAATTTCTTCTATTTGATTAGTGTGAATTTCCAAGAGACCAAACTAAACAAAATTATATAAACTAGAAAATATGGACTATTTTTACAATATGAAATCATCCAAAACTATACTCTTGAAAGAATTTATTAAAACAAAAAATGCTTTACTAATATTAGAGAACGGAAACATATACTGGGGATATGGAATCGGAAATAAAGGGAGAGCAATAGGAGAGTTATGTTTTAACACTTCTATGACTGGCTACCAAGAAATTATAACTGATCCATCTTATGCAGATCAGATAATTACTTTTACTTTCCCTCATATTGGAAATACAGGTACGAATAAAATAGATAATGAATCTATTTCACCTGTAGCTAAAGGAATTATTCTTAAAGCAGATATAACTAATCCTTCTAATTTTAGATCTGACTTATCTCTAAACAATTGGTTAATGAAAAATAATATTGTAGGTATTCAAGGAATAGATACAAGATCTATCACATCTCTAATAAGAGATAAAGGTTATATAAATGGTATGATTGTAAATGAACCAATAACTGATAACAAAATACAAAAATTAATAATTGAGTTAAAAGGATGGCATGGACTAAAAGGAAAAGACCTAGCTTCTAAAGTTTCTTGTAAAAAACCATATAAATGGAATAATAAAAGTTATTTTAATAAGAATTATTTTCAAATAAAAACTGAAAAACGTCAGAAATCTCAAAAAAAACATATTATTTTAATAGATTTTGGAGTAAAGCAAAATATATTAAGAATGTTAGCGGATAGAAATTTCAATATTACTGTTGTTCCTTTAAAAACAACTTATGAAGATATTTTAAAAATAAAGCCAGATGGAATATTTCTATCTAACGGCCCTGGAGATCCTATGGCGACAAGCAAGATTACAAATGACCTCTTACAAAAATTATTTAAAACAAATATCCCAATATATGGAATATGTTTAGGTCATCAATTAATTGCATTAGCTTTAGGAGCTAAAACAGAAAAAATGCAAACAGGTCATAGGGGTGCTAATCAACCTATTCAATCTAATAAAACTAATAAGGTTGAAATCACAAGTCAAAATCATGGCTTTGTGGTAAAAAGAAGCAGTATGCCAAAGAATATAATTGAGACTTATTCTTCTTTATTTGATGGAGTAGTAGAAGGATTAAAAGTTAGAAATAAACCCATATATTCTGTTCAATATCACCCTGAAGCCTCACCCGGGCCTCATGATACCTATAATTTTTTTGATGACTTTTATGATGAAGTTAACAAAGTAAAGCCATAAATAAAATGCCAAAACATAATGATATAAAATCTATTTTAATTATTGGCGCTGGTCCTATTGTAATTGGTCAGGCATGTGAGTTTGATTATTCAGGATCTCAAGCATGTAAAGTTTTAAGAGAAGAAGGATATAGAGTTATTCTAATTAACTCTAATCCTGCCACAATAATGACAGACCCAGATTTTGCAGATGCTACTTATATAGAACCAATTACTCCTGAAATGGTTACAAAAATTATTATAAAAGAAAAGCCTGAAGCACTTTTACCTACAATGGGAGGACAAACAGCTCTTAATGTTGCTATGGATTTAGCTGAATCAGGCATATTAAAAAAATATAATGTAGAGCTAATAGGAGCATCATTAAAAGCGATTAAAAAAGCAGAGGACAGGGAGCTTTTTAAAACTGCGATGAAAAAAATTGGATTAATAACTCCAAAAGGCATTTTAGCTGAGAATAAAAGTCAGGCTGATAATGCATTAAAAGAAATAGGACTTCCTCTAATTATTAGACCTTCATTTACTCTTGGCGGAACTGGTGGAGGAATTGCATACAATAAAGATGAATTTGATAATATTATTACTAGTGGTCTAGATGCTTCTCCAGTCAATTCTGTTTTAATAGAGGAATCTATTACTGGTTGGAAAGAATATGAAATGGAAGTTGTAAGGGATAAAGCAGATAATGTAATTATAATATGTTCTATTGAAAATATAGACCCTATGGGCATTCATACTGGTGATTCAATTACTATAGCTCCAGCTGTTACTTTGACAGATAAGGAATATCAAATGATGCGGAATGCCTCTATAGATATTTTAAGAGAAATAGGCGTTGAAACAGGAGGTTCTAATGTTCAATTTGCTGTCAACCCTGTTGATGGAAGAATGGTTGTAATAGAAATGAATCCTAGAGAATCACGATCCTCTGCACTAGCTTCTAAAGCAACTGGGTTTCCAATTGCAAAAGTTGCTGCAAGATTATCTGTTGGTTATACTTTAGATGAAATACAAAATGATATAACAAAAACAACTCCTGCTTCATTTGAACCTACTCTAGATTATATAGTGACAAAAATTCCTCGTTTTGCTTTTGAAAAATTTAAAGGATCTGATAATACGTTAACTTCTGCTATGAAGTCTGTTGGAGAAACAATGGCTATTGGTAGAACTTTTCAAGAATCTATTCAAAAAGCTTTAAGATCTATTGAAACAGATCTAGATGGCTTTAATAATATAAAAATACCTGGATACAAAAAAGGTGGAGACCGTTCATCAATATCCGCAGCTTTAACAAGACCTTGTCCCGAAAGAATTTTGTATATTGCACAAGCCTATAGAGAAAGTTTTTCTGTAAAAGAAATTCATGAATCTTCAAAAATTGACCCTTGGTTTTTAGAACAGATAGAAGAAATAGTTAATATAGAAAACGCTATACAAAATTCAAAAATACCTAATAGTTTTGAAGAACTTCAATTTATTAAATCTAAAGGTTTTTCAGATAATAGAATAGCAGAATTATTAAACATAAAACCTAAAAAAATTAAAAATTTAAGAGAAAAATATAATGTTAGACCTAGTTTTAAGAAAATTGATAGTTGTGCGGGTGAATTTGATTCTGAGACACCTTATTTATATTCTACTTATGAAGAAACATATAATAATAAAGATGATTTGACTGATGAATCAAAGGTATCTAATAGAACCAAAATTATTATTTTAGGAGGAGGTCCTAATAGAATAGGGCAAGGTATAGAATTTGATTATTGTTGTGTTCATGCAGCTTATTCATTATCTAAAAAAAATTATGAAACTATTATGATTAATTGTAACCCTGAAACAGTATCTACTGATTATGACACTTCAGATAGGTTATATTTTGAACCATTGACAGAAGAAGATGTATTAGAAATAATTAAAAAAGAGATGCAAAAAGGACTATTAAAAGGCTGTATAGTTCAATATGGAGGACAAACTCCATTAAAACTAGCTAAAGCACTTTCTGCCGCAGACATTCCCATAATTGGAACTTCTCCTAACATGATAGATTTGGCAGAAGATAGAGAAAGGTTTCAAAAGCTACTTAAAAAACTTAAGTTAAAACAACCACCAAATGGAATATGCACAACTTCTAAAAAAGCTGTTATTATTGCTAAAAATATAGGTTACCCTGTATTAGTTAGACCTTCTTATGTGCTAGGAGGAAGAGCTATGGAAATAATTCATAATGAAGAATCATTAACTAATTATATTAATAGTATAATAACTTTATTTGGATCAAATCCTATATTAATTGACAGATTCTTGTCTGATGCAATTGAAGTGGACGTGGATGTAATAGCTGATAAAGAAACTTCAATAGTTGCAGGTATTATGGAACATATAGAAGAAGCTGGTGTGCATTCAGGAGATTCTGCTTGTACTATTCCCCCTCATAGTTTACCCAATGCTGTAATCAAAGAAATAGAAGTACAATCCAAAATACTCTCGAAATCTCTTCAAGTGGTAGGATTAATGAATATTCAATTTGCAATTAAGGATATAGAAACAAAAAACCCTCAAATATTTATTCTTGAAGTTAATCCTAGAGCAAGTAGAACAATCCCATTTGTTGCTAAAGCAACAGGAAACCAGTTTGCTGGAATAGCTGCTAGATTAATGGCAGGAGAGAAATTATCTAGCTTTAAAATTAAACCTTGGTATAAGACTAAGAAGATTTCAGTAAAAGAAGCAGTATTTCCTTTTGCAAGGTTTCCTGGTGTAGATTCTCTTCTTGGACCAGAAATGAAATCAACGGGCGAAGCTATGGGTTTAGCTCAAAGTTTTGGAGAAGCTTTCGCAAAAGCCCAAATGGCAGTAGGAGCTAATTTACCTAAATCAGGTACTCTTTTTATTTCTGTTAAAGATACAGATAAAAATAAAATAGTTTTACTATGTAAAAAGCTTATAGATTTACGTTTTAATATTATTGCTACAAAAGGTACCTCTAAATATCTTGAAGAAAACAATATTAAAGTTAAAAAAATTAATAAAGTAAGTGAGGGCAGACCTCATCTCGTTGACGCTATAAAAGATGGCCTTGTTCATATAATATTTAATACAACAGAAGGAAATCAATCTATTGAAGAAAGTTTTTCCTTAAGAAGAGCTGCGTTATCTGCACATATACCTTATTATACTACAATTGCTGGAAGCAAGGCTGCAACTGAAGCAATAGTAGCTATAAATAAAGGTGAATTGACAGTAAAATCAATTCAATCTTATTAGATTTATTATTATAAAAAAATAATGTATATTTAGATACATTAGGTTTAATAAAGAGGATTAAGTTTATGGAAAAAGTTCCTATGACTACTAATAGTTATGCTTTACTTGAAGAAGAGCTAAAAAAACTAAAATCAGATGATAGACCAAACGTTATAAAAGCTATAGCAGAAGCTAGAGAACATGGTGATCTTTCAGAAAACGCGGAATATCATGCTGCCAAAGAACAACAATCTTTTATTGAAGGAAGAATATTAGAACTAGAATACAAATTAACAAGAGCTGAAATAATTGATCCTAGTAGCATTAAGTCAGATAAAATTCTTTTTGGGGCTACAATAGATTTAATTGATGAAAAGACTAATAAAAAACTTACTTATAAAATTGTTGGCGTAGATGAAACTGATGTAGAAAA
Organism: Alphaproteobacteria bacterium; assembly: GCA_029243935.1. Taxonomy (GTDB): domain Bacteria; phylum Pseudomonadota; class Alphaproteobacteria; order TMED109; family TMED109; genus TMED109. The sequence goes on along the minus strand of JAQWRB010000113.1, from coordinate 6,907 downwards.
AAGTCTGATATCTGTTAGCTCCCCAGTAGCTCGCTCCTTAATGGGAAAAATGATTGGAGATATAGCGGTAGTTAATACTCCAGGCGGAAAGACTACATATGAAATTTTAAATATAAAATATATATAAATATACAATGAACGATAAAAATCATGAAAATAAAATTTGGCTTCTATTAGATGATAGGGCAGGAAACCGTTCTCAAGTACTTGGAATAGGAAAAGCTTTAGGACTAAAATATATTTCAAAAAACATAAAATATAATAAATTATCTAAATTTCCAAATATTATTCTACAAAAAACTATTAAACACATTACTATTAACGACAGAAAACAATTTAAACCTCCATGGCCCAAAATAATAATTGGCTGTGGAAGAAAATCTGCTCCTATTGGTAGATGGATTAAAAAAGAAAGTAATAACTACTCTAAATATATTCAAATAATGTGGCCTTCATACCCTTATAAGGGTTTAGATTTAATTTTTACTCCTGTGCATGATGAGATTAATAACAAAATTAATGTTATTAATATTGAAACTTCACCAAATATTATTGATAAAAATTTACTATATAAATCAAACATAAAATGGAAAAAAGAATTAGGTATATTAAACCAACCTAGAATAGCCGTTATTATTGGAGGGGATACAAAGCATCATAAGCTCACTTCTAATCATATAAAAGAACTTTTTATAGAAATAAAGAGAATTATACATATAGATACCTCTCTTATGATAACTACTAGTAGAAGAACATCAAAAGAGGCTTATGATAAAATAAAAGAAGAAATCCATAAATTAAAAAATAAAAGTATATTTTGGGATACAACATATGCATCTCCTAATCCTTATCATGGATACCTATCTTATGCAGATATAGCTATTGTTACAGGAGATTCTGTTTCTATTTGCTCTGAAATATGTGCAACAGGAAAGCCATTGTTAATATATGCTCCTAGTGATATTACAATAAAAAAACATAAATTATTTCATAATTTATTAATTAAAAAAGGAATTGCTCAATACTTAAAGAAAACTGAAATAAAAGATATTAAAAATATTGAGTATGAAGCCATAAATGAATCAGAAAATATTGCAAAAATAATAAAAAATAAATTTTTAAAAAATTAATTATAAGGAAAAAAAATATTATGAACAAAAATCATCATAAATTAATAATATTAGGGTCAGGCCCAGCTGGTTGTACAGCAGCAATTTATGCTGCCAGGGCAGGACTTAATCCCGTATTAATTCGTGGTATGGAGCCTGGTGGACAACTTACTATAACTACAGATGTAGATAATTATCCTGGCTTTGAAAAGACTGTTCAAGGCCCTTGGTTAATGGAACAAATGGAAAAACAAGCTTTATCAGTTGGAACAATTTTAATAAATGGTACAGTTGTAAAATGCGATTTAAAATCAAATCCTATAAAGTGTATACTGGATAATGGAGAAGAGTATTATTCAGAAACATGTATAATTGCAACTGGGGCATCAGCAAGATGGTTAAACATACCTACAGAAACAAAATTTAGAGGGTTTGGGGTAAGTGCTTGTGCAACATGTGATGGCTTTTTTTATAGAAATAAAGAAGTAATTGTAGTTGGTGGAGGTAACACAGCAGTTGAAGAAGCTTTATTTTTAACGAATTTTGCTTCTAAAGTTACTTTAATCCACAGAAAGAATACGTTAAGAGCAGAAAAAATATTACAGGATAGATTATTTAATAATAGTAAAATTAATATTATTTGGGATCATATATTAGAAGAAGTATTAGGTGAAGAGTCTCCTCTTATTGTTAAGCACGCTATAATAAAATCAACTATAGATTCTAACTTAACTAAGTTAGATGTAGATGGAATATTTATAGCAATTGGGCATGACCCTAATACAAAATTATTTATTAATCAATTAACTATGGATAAAGAAAATTATATTCTTACTGAAAGTGATAGCACTAAAACAAATATTGATGGGGTATATGCAGCCGGAGATGTACAAGATAAAATTTATAGACAAGCAGTAACAGCTGCAGGTCATGGATGTATGGCAGCTTTAGAAGCTGAGAAATTTCTTTCATTAAAATTAAAAACTTTATAGTATTAACTATGGATTGGGAAAAACTTAAAATTTTTAGATATGTTGCGCAAGAGCAAAGCTTTACTCATGCTGGAATAAAACTAAATTTAAGTCAATCTGCTGCTAGCAGGCAGATTAAAAAACTAGAAGAAGAATTAGGAATTATGCTGTTTCATAGGCATGCAAGAGGCTTATTACTAACAGAGCAAGGAGAAACATTATTAAAATACGCAAATGAAGTATTTGAAAAAATATCATCAGCTGAAAATTCATTAACTATAAATAAAGAACAGCCTCAGGGGGCACTTAGAGTAACTACTACAGTCGCATTTGGTTCTGTTTGGCTAGCTCCACATATAGATGAATTCTTAGATAAATACCCAGAAATATCTCTTACATTAATTGTTGGTGATACTGAACTTGACCTTGGAATGAGAGAAGCAGATATAGCTATTAGACTATCTCCACCTAGACAACCTGATCTAATTCAACGACATCTTTTTACAGGACACATGGGTATATTTGCATCATATGATTATATAAAAAAAAATGGCTCTCCTAATTCCGTTAATGACCTTTTAAATCATAAAATAGTTAGCTATGGAGATTCTACTAATATTCCTTTTCCTGGAACTAACTGGCTAACTGGAATGCTTACTAAACTAGATATAAATTTTCAACCTGTTTTTTCTATTAATAATATTGTAGGAATGATAAGAGCTGTTGAAAGTGGCATTGGCATAGCTGCTCTTCCAACTGTTATGGTTAAGGAAATTAGCTCATGCACACAAATTCTTCAAGATATAGAAGGCCCTCCTATAGAAGCGTTTTTTGTTTACCCAGCAGAGTTAAGAGCTACTAGGAGAGTAACAGCATTTAGAGACTTTATTTTACAAAAAGTTAAAAATTTTGAATTTTAAAAATTTATCTATATAGCAAATCAGATTTATTCATATCTTTATATAAAGAAGCTACCCATTTACTATAGCCATTATAAATTTCAGTAGAATACATTCTATTAGAGCCTATATCTTTGTCCTGCTCTTGACTCCAGCGAGGGTGTTTAACTTTTGGATTAACATTAGCCCAAAAACCATATTCTTTAGGTTGAATCTCTTCCCAAAATGTTTTAGGTCTTTCTGCAGAAAATTCAAATGAGACAATAGATTTGATAGATTTAAAACCATATTTCCAAGGAACAACTAATCTTAGCGGAGACCCATTTTGATTAGGCAAAGCCTTACCATAAACACCTGTAGCAATAAAAGCAAGATCATTCATAGCTTCATCAATTGTAATAACTTCAGTATAAGGCCAAGGATACCAGTCTTGTCTTTGTGATTTAGCCTTATCAGGGTCAAAAAAAGTTTTCATTACTAAATATTTTGCATTTGATTTTGGTTGAGCCATTTTAATAATAGACTTTAATGGAAAGCCACTCCAAGGGACCACCATAGACCACGCTTCCACACATCTTAATTTATACACTCTTTCTTCTAAACTCACTTTTTTTAATAAATCATCAAAATCTATTTCAAATTCATTATCAATTAATCCTTTAAAACTTATATTCCAAGGACTTGTAATTAACTTACTTGCTGCTCTTTTAATATTTTTTGTAGTACCAAATTCGTAATAATTATTGTAACTTGTAACACTGTTTTCTTTGGTAAGTTTTCTGACACCTCCTTTGATATCAAACTCTTCTAAATTAAATTCTCTATTTTCCTTAACTGGGTATAAATCATTTCTAGGGTCATTTTGTGCAGCAGCAAAAGCATTTTGCATGATTATATTTGGAGATATAGCTGCAAAACCCATACTTTTTAATATAGACCTTCTATTAATAAAAGTTGCTTCAGGAGTGATATTTTTATAAAAATTCCACTCTTTATTTTTTTTAATCAACATGTATTTACCTTAAATAAATTTTAGGAATGAGATTTAATCCAAACTGCTGTATCATGAAATGCAGCTCCTCCATTTGGAGGAACAGGGTCTGAACCTACTAAAGTATTGATACCATTTTTACCTACAAAAGCTTCATTAGGCCATATACCTTCTACTATTATTACCCCTTCTTGCATGCCATCAAATTCTTCAACATTAATAATTACCTTTCCTCTATTATTACCTAACACTACTAAATCATCTTCTTGTAATCCTAATTTTTTTATATCATTGGAATGAATTTTTGCTTTAGGTTTAACTTCACTTTTTTGAGAGGAGCTAGTTTCTGTAAATGAACTATTCAAATAATTATGTGCTGGTGCAGTTACTAATTTAAAAGGAAAATCTTTTGAAGTATTTTCTGTTGTATTCATATAATCTGGATATTCTGGCATATTATGATAATCAGGGCCTACTTCACTCCAATCAGGTTTAAAGTGAAACTTTTTATCTTTATGACCAAAACCATTAATAAAATGTGAAGTATTAAAATCTGGCTGAACATCTTTCCAACCATTTTTTTCTAAATCCGCTAATGAACCATGATTAGAAGACTTTAAAGTCACATCAATTATTTCTCTCTCAGTCATATTAAAACCTTTATGTTCAGCACCCAATCTTTTTGATAACTCTAATAAAACTTTATGGTTTGACCTAGACTCACCTATTGGTTCAATCAATTTGGGGCCGAAAGTAATGTGCTGATGTCCACCAGCAATATATAAATCATCATGCTCCACAAAAGTCGTAGCAGGAAGAACTATATCAGCATATTTAGCAGTTTCTGTCATAAATTGTTCATGTACGCATACAAAAAGATCTTCTCTATAAAACCCCTCTCTAACTAATAAACTTTCTGGAGCCACTACTAAAGGGTTGGTGTTTTGAATTATTAATGAGTAAACATTTCCTCCTCTTATTAAAGCATTTCTATCTCCTGTTAAAATACTCCCTATTCTTGATTGATCTAATATTCTAATATTTTGGTCTATTAAATCTAAACCTTCTATTAAAGTCTTATCTATATTATAAATATCTCCATTATTATAAAAGGCTCCTCCTCCTTCATATTGCCATTTTCCGCATACAGCTGATAAAGATACTGCTGCATGCATTGCTGAAGCACCATTTCTTTGACGTGTAAAACCATATCCCATTCTTGAATATAGCCTTTTTGTTGTTCCAAATATTTTAGCAAATTCTTCAATTTCTCTAAGAGGTAAGCCTGTTATTTTAGAGCCCCATTCAGGAGTATATTTTTTTACATGTTCTTCTAAACCTTTTGGATCATCAGTATATTTATCCATATATTCTTTATCTGCATAATTATCACGAAACAAAATATGCATAATTGAACATGCTAAAGCTCCATCTGTCCCCGGTTTTATTGCATAATGAAAATCAGCAACTTTTGCACTACGTGTTTTATAAGGATCTACTACTATTAATTTAGCATTCCTGTCTTTTCTCGCTTTTTGAATATGCTTCATAACATTTACTTGAGTAGAAGCTGGGTTACATCCCCAGACTAATATGACATCAGCTAAAGCCATCTCTCTAGGATCAGGACCTTTTAGAGTACCCACACCTGCTCTAAAACCACTAGCTGTTATTGTAGAACATATCGTAGAATGTTGACCTGAATATTTCATCGCATGTCTTAAACGGTTTATTCCATCCCTTTGCACTAACCCCATAGTCCCAGCATAAAAATAAGGCCAAATAGATTCTGTTCCATGCTTTTGAGCAGTAGAAATAAAATTTTCTGCAACTATGTCTAAGGCTTGCTCCCATTCAATTTTTTTAAAATTATTAGAGCCTTTTTTTCCTACTCTCATTAATGGTTTTGTGAGCCTATCAGGATGATGGGTTCTTTCCGCGTATCGGCTAACTTTTGCACATACTACCCCGGAAGTATAAGTATTTTTTGAGGCACCTTTTACTTTGTATATATTTTTTTCATCATGAGTAACTTCTAATGCACAAGTACTTGGACAATCATGCGGACAAGCACTAATTGATATATTATTATCAAGTTCTTTTCTCAATTTAGCACCTCATAATAGTTATTAATAATTAATAGCTATTATGCACAGTATTTTATAAAAAATAAAATACTATATTAATTGATCACAAGCCTTCTGAATTCTATTACATGCTTCCTCAAGAATGGAATCAGAAGTAGCATAAGATATCCTGAAGAAAAAATCAGCTCCAAATGCACTTCCTGGAACTACAGCAACACCTACCTCTTCAAGTAGATATGAAGAAAAATCTATTGAATTATTAATTATTTGACCAGCATGGGTTTGTTTACCAATGAGGCCTTTACAAGATGGGTAAACATAAAATGCCCCTGTAGGCAATAAACAATGAATTCCATTACATTTGTTTAGTTTTTCAACAACCATATTTCTTCTAATTTTAAATTGTGCATTTCTTTCAGATAAAAAATCTTCAGGACCTTCTAGAGCTGCTAAAGCTGCTGCTTGACTAATAGAAGAAGGATTAGAAGTAGATTGTGATTGTAATTTTGCCATTGCAGAAATTAAAGTTTTAGGGCCGCCTGCATAACCAATTCTCCAACCAGTCATAGCATAAGCTTTTGATACCCCATTTACAGTTAAAATTCTGTCTTTAAGTTCAGGAACAACTTCTGCAATAGTATAAAATTTATTATCATCATAAATAATTTTTTCGTAGATATCATCTGACATTATAAATATGTTTTTATAATTTATTAATAAGTCTCCTATATTCTTCAGTTCTTTTTTTGAATAAGAAGAACCTGTCGGATTAGAAGGAGAATTAATTATAATCCATTTAGTTTTTATAGATATTTTATCTTTAATATCTTCAGGCATAATTTTGAAATTG
>JAQWRB010000153.1 GCA_029243935.1 Alphaproteobacteria bacterium | reverse complement strand
CTTTTCTTCAACATCTGCTACTAAACGTTCAAATTTCATTTTTGAAAAATCTTCTACTTTAATTTCTGGCATTATTTCAATATTAACTGTAAATTTAACGTCCGTTCCATCTAAAGGTTTTCCTTCAAAATCAACTTTAGGTTGCATAGCTGGTTTAATTTTTTTATCTGTAAATAGTTTTCTCATACTATCAGATACTTGTTTTTCTACTATTTCACCTGAAACTTGACTTCCAAATCTATTCTTAACTATTGACATGGGAATTTTGCCAGGTCTAAATCCATCAATCTTAGCTGTAGCCGCTACTTCAGTTAATCTAGCTTTAATAGCCTCATTTATAGTATTGGAAGGTATTATTATCTTGTATGATTTACTTAAACCTTCGCTTTTTAATTCCGTTACCTTCATGCTTATTCCTTAGCTTATGGTGCGGATGGAGGGACTTGAACCCCCACGCCTTACGGCACTAGAACCTAAATCTAGCGTGTCTGCCAATTTCACCACATCCGCATTTAATAAATTAATAGTTACAAAAATAGTTTTATATATTATCTTCTTTAATCTAGCTACATTTTAATGAAAATAATATTATAATTAATATGTTAATTTGACAATACTTGCGCACATGCATCTATTATTGCGTCTGCATCTATAGAATAATTCTGATATAAATCTTTTAAATTTCCAGATTGTCCAAACTCATCTACTCCTAATGAAACTATTTTTTTACCTACCGCTCCACCTATCCAAGTTAAAGATGAAGAATGTGCATCAATGACAGAAACAATAGCACTATCATCTAAAGTATCTGAAAATAATTCATCAATTCTAGATATCATTTTTATACCTTTAGACCTTTCTTTTTGAGATAGTTTCCAATTTTTGTATAGTCTGTCTGATGAAGTTATAATCAATATAGAAACGTTGACATCATCTTCTTTAATAAGTCTTGCTGCCTCTAATACCTCTGGAGCGATAACACCGGCAAAAACAATAGTAATATTACTTTTATTTTTAGGTTTTTCTAACCAATACCCGCCAGATAATATTTTCTCTTCTAGACTCTTATTTATTTCTCTTTTAATTTGGGGAATATTTCTAGTAGATAGCCTTATATAGACAGAACTACCTTCTCGGTTCTGCATATAAGAAAAAGTATATCTTAAAATTACCTCTAATTCATCAGCATAAGTAGGTTCAAACATTAAAAGGTTTGGCTGACCCATTCCAATTAAAGATGTAATAATAGACTGATGTGCTCCCCCCTCAGGACCTAAAGAAATTCCTGATGGAGTAGCAACCAGTAAAAACCTTGCATCTTGGTATACTGCATAGTTTAAAGCATCAAGCCCACGAGATATAAATGTATCATAAATAGTTCCTATTGGTATAAGTGTACTACCAAACATTTGATCTGATAAGCCAGCAGCACCCAAAGCTAAAAATAAGTTATTCTCAGCTATACCTAATTCAAAATGTTGCCCTTTAGGAGAAACAAGCCATTTTTGTGCAGAAACAACTTTTTCATTATGAAAAATATCTTCTTTATGTTCTCTATTATAAATGTGTTTTTGATTAACCCATCCTCCCAAACTAGTAGAAACAGTAACATCTGGAGAAAATGTTACTATTCTTTTACTTAAATCTGATTCTTCTTTACCAATTTCATTTAATATTCTTCCAAAAACTTCTTGCGTATTTGAACTCTCTGCATTTTTGTAATTAAGTTTATTAGGTACATGTATTTTTTGGTCACTAAAAAGCCTTTTATCACCCTTATAAAAAGAAGTTTTTGATAAAAAGTCTTTAATTAACCCTTCAGAAGTATCTAAACCTGAATAAAAATCCCACTCATCACCATCTTTTATATTTAAACTTTTTTTATAGCTTCCCATTTGATGATTATTCATCAAACCAGAATGGTTATCTTTATGCCCAGCTAAAGGTAAACCAAAACCTTTAATTGTATATGCAATAAAACAAGTTGGTATATCATCATTATCTGCTTCAGTAAATGCTTCTAAAACTGCTTCGACATCATTACCAGCAAGATTGGACATAGTTTCATTTAACTCTTCATCACTAAGAGATTTAATGATATTGATTGAATCTTTATTTATTTTTAAATCTTTATTTAAATGTTCACGCCAACCTTTACTTCCCATATAAGAAAGTGCTGAGTATAAATCATTTGGACAATTATCTATCCAATTTAATATTTCATTTCCACCTTTAAGTTTTGACAAATTTTGTAATTTTTTTCCATATTTTAAAGTAATTACTCTCCACCCCATTGAAGCGAAAAGCTCATCTATTTTTAAGTGAAGTTTATCTGCTACTACTGCATCTAAAGACTGTCTATTATAATCAATAACCCACCAACAATTTCTAACGTTTTGTTTTGCTCCTTCTAATAAAGCTTCATAAATATTACCTTCATCTAATTCTGCATCTCCAAGTAAGGCTACCATTTTTCCAAGTTTAAAATCTTTACTAACAAAATTATGTTGGGTTACATAATCCTGAATTAAAGAACCAAATATTGTTATAGCACCACCTAAACCGACTGATCCGGTAGAATAATCTACATCATCTGTATCTTTAGTACGTGAAGGATATGATTGTGCACCACCGAATGCTCTAAAATTTTCTAACTTATCTTGATTTTGGTTACCTAATAAATATTGAATAGAATGGAAAACTGGAGCTGCATGAGGTTTAACAGCAACTCTATCTTCAGATTTTAAAATTTTAAAATATAATGCAACCATAATAGAAATTATAGAAGCAGAAGATGCTTGATGTCCTCCAACTTTAATTCCATCCAAAGATGGCCTAATATTATTTGCATTATGAATCATCCATGCTGATAGCCATGATACTTTTTTTTCTATATCTTTTAATATTTTTAAATCTATATCAGAAATATTTTGAGAGTTAGAAATTTTTGATAATTCGCTATTCCTCATTAAAGACCTCGTATTATGAATAATAATTGAACATATTACAAATATTTAATAATTATTAAATTGCAAATATAGCTAAAATTGTTATTAATAAAGCAATATAATACAACAATATAGATACAAGTTAATAGAAAATTGTGAAACAATGGATTATATAGAATATAAAATACTTTCAGTATTACAAAAAAATGCACGATTAACAAATCTGGAGCTAGCAAAGCAAGTTGGCCTTTCAGCATCTCCTTGCTTAAGAAGGGTTAAAACTTTAGAAGATACCGGAGTAATATCTGGATACTCAGCTATTATTAATCAAAACAAAGTAGACTTATCAGTAAATGTTTTTGTGCAGGTTTCGTTAGAAAGACAATCTGAAGAAGGTTTAGAAATATTTGAAGAAAAAATAATTGAATACAAAGAAGTCATGGAAGCATATTTAATGACTGGAGATGCAGATTATTTATTAAGAATAGTAGTTAAAGACTTACAAACTTACGAAAAATTCTTAAAAGAGAACTTAACTAGAATAGCTGGTATAGCTAGTATTAGGTCATACTTTTCATTAAAGCAGGTAACAAGAAAATATAATTTACCTATTATTAATCCAAAACAAATTTAAAAATTAAAATGAATATAATTAACAAATCAGATTCTTATATTATAGCAAATAAACAAAATACTATTAATATTGAAAATTCATGCAAAGATAGCTTTAATTTGATGGAAAAGGCAGGCAAGCTTGCTGCTAAAAATATTGACTCATTATATACGAAACGTAAAACTTTAATATTATGTGGAATTGGAGGAAATGGTGGAGATGGCTTTATAATTGCTCAAGAGCTTGCAAATAAAGGATGGGATATAGTTACCACTATTGTAGGAGATCAAAAAGTAATTAAAGGGGATGCACTGAAAGCATTAAATAAATTAAAGCTAAAACTACTCAATTTTAATGATATAAATTTGGATAAAACTAAATTATTTATAGATGCAATCTATGGCATAGGCTTATCAAGAAAAATTAATAAAAAAGAGTGTATAATTTTAAATACCATAAATAACCACACTGCTCCAATAATTGCTATTGATATACCTAGTGGAGTAGACTGTAATAATGGTCAAATTTTAGGTTTTGCTCCTTTTTGTGATTTAACTATTACTTTTTCTACATTAAAAGCTGGCCATATTCTTTTACCTGGATCAGAAAAGATTAATAAAATAAAAGTAGTGGATATAGGCATATCTAAAGATATTATAAACAAAATAGAACCTAATATAAAAATAAATAATAAGAATCAATGGATTTAGGAAATTAATTGGCCAAAAATTGATGATCATAAATATAGCAGAGGCTACAGCTTAGTTGTAGGTGGTTCCAAAAAAATGACAGGAGCTGCTAGATTAGCTGCAATATCTGCTCAAAGAGCAGGCAGTGGAATAGTTGCTTTAGCCTCAGAAAAAGAAGCAGAAGAAATATATTTTATTTCTCTTACTTCTCAGGTAGTGAAATCATATAAAAATATTAAAGAATATAATACAATAATTAATGAACCTAGAATAGATTCCATAGTAATTGGTCCAGGATTAGATATAGGTAACAAGTCAATTTTAAAGATTAAATCTGCTCTTAAAACAAATAAAAGAATTGTTTTAGATGCAGGTGCTATCTCTTGCTTTAAAGATAAATTAGGAATACTTATAAAAGCACTTTCTGGAAAAGACGCTATTATAACTCCTCATGAAGGAGAACTTAAATCAATATTGCCTAACCTTTCTGGAAGTTTAATCAGTAAAGCCTTAAAAGCTGCCAAAATATTAGACACTATTGTTGTGCTAAAAGGTGCTACAACAGTTATTGCATCTCCAAATAATGAAGCATTAGTGAACCCTGCAGGTGCTAAATGGTTATCAACGGCTGGAAGTGGTGACGTATTAGCGGGAATTATAGGTGGGTTGTTATCAAATAAAATGAAAACCTACTATGCTGCAGCATATGGGGTATGGCTGCATTCTGAGGCTGGAAAGTATTTAGGGGCAGGTTTAATAGCAGAGGATATTCCTAAAACTTTAACAAAAATATTAAAAAAAATAGAAAAAACAAATATTTAAATTATAATACTTATAATGATATTAAAATTCAATTTGCAACCTAACCCCCATTACATTAAAGTCCTCACTCAGAGGTCCTGAAGAATCATTATGAACAATATTAAGTATCGTTTTTGTAAAGGATGTCATATACCAATTCAGTCCTAATGTATAAGATGAAGCTTCTCCTCCATTAATATCGGCATCATTTAAATCAATTATGCTTGCCCTTAGCGCGACTTCCCATGCTCCAATACCACCTTCCATAATAGATATATTTGGCTTCAAACGCCAAAATTGAGCAAAATAAGCATTATAGTTACGAGCATCGTCAGTTAACATATATCCACCTTGAATATAACCACCTGAAAACTCTAGATCATTTTTAGTTTTTCTATTAACTCCTAAAACACCCCATTCTGTTTGAATGGAAACAGGGCCATTCACTTTAGCAAACTCATATCCTGCATAATAGTAAGTATCAAGATCTGTTATTATGCCCGTGTCTAATATAAAATCTCCACTAAGTGCACTCTCGCCTTTAGTCCTAAACCTTAAAGTTGAATCTCTTAATCCATTAGTAAAGGTATCACTATTATTAGCTGTTCTATAATAACCCGTTAAACCAAGATGCATTGCCTCGGTCCTTTGTTTTATAGGTTGCCAAGCTAATCTACCATGTACTCCCATTCCTTCATCATCCGTGTTAGCCTTATTATAAGGTTCTCCATAAACTCCTAAACGCATATAATGTTCTTTTCCTCTATATGTTGCTGCTAAACCCATAGAAGGTGACCCCGCACTATATATAAATGTTGATTGGGGCATTGCAGCTTCCATAAACTGTCTTTGTGAGGAAAAATTTGAGGTATCAAACCCTACAGAATTTCCAAATAACCCTGCAAAAATCCACCATGGTTTAAAGCCTCTATAAATGCCCATAGCAGCTCTTAGCCCATCATGAGGATTATCTCCACTATCAGCATAATCATATGATAAAAACCATATCCAATCTTTTTCTGAAATGCCTGCTAATGTAAGCCCTGCCCTTCTTACTCTAGTACCATCTGATAAATCATTATTTGTATTATAGTTTGCCTCTTGATTATAAATTCCCGCATCTAATTGTATTAGACCCATAATGCCTACTGTATATTTGCCATCAGGTGATTTTAATTGAGGCAAAGGCCCAAAAAATGCAGTTTCAGGATTATAAAATTTACCTTTATTAGAAGAAACCATATCTACCGAAATATCGTTTGCTTTATCTTTCTCATTTGTATCTAAATCTTCAACAGAAACATCTTTTATATCTTCTTTTTTAGGAAGGTTTTTTTGAAATTCCTTTATTAAAAACTCTAATTCATCAATTCTTTTAGATTGAAGTTCCATTATTTTTTTTTGAGTATTTAACTGCTCTTGAAGCAAAGAATTGTCTGCGTAACTGGGAAGCATCATTGTAAACAAAAATATCATGGCGTAAATAAATGCAGACATATATATATCTCCTAAGATTATTATAGTGATATGTTTATATTATTTTGCATATAGATACAATTAACTATATAACATACCAGATATGTATCTATAATAAAAAACTATATTGACTATTGTAATTTCCTATAATAAGGTATATGTTGAATAAATTAATTTAATGGAGCAGCACTTGACTAGATTACTTTTACCAATTTTACTATTATTAATGCTAATTAATAGATCTTTTTCTCAGGAAGACCTTGGAGAAATTGAAGTTATTGGTATATCTCCTTTGCCAGGAATAGAAATAGACAGAAATAGAATACCAAATACCAGCCAATCTCTTAAAAATGAAGAAATCTCAGAATCTTTATCAGGCACTTTTGCAGATATTATGGGTGAAAAATTATCAGGCGTTACTGTTAAAGACTTACAAAATAGTCCATTCCAAAAAAACTTGGATTATAGAGGTTTTACAGCATCTCCTTTATTAGGAGAGTCTCAAGGCTTAGCGGTATATTTAAATGGAACAAGAATAAATGAAGGGTTTGGGGACACATTACAGTGGGAACTTATTCCAGAAAATGCTATAAAAAATATTGATTTAATGAGCTCTAATCCTGTTTTTGGATTAAATGCACTAGGAGGCTCATTAGCGCTAACTACTAAAAAAGGCTTAGATTATATTAGCACAGAATCTATGAACAATAATTTTGAAACAGGAAGCTTTAATGCATTTTCTGGAAACTTTGAATTAGGTGTAGGTACCGCAAACCAAGGCTTATATGTTTCTGCAGAGAAAGCATATGATGGAGGCTGGAGAGATCATAGCCCAGGAGACTTAAAAAAAATATTTATAAATTATGGCATACTTGAAGATAATTTTGATGTTGATTTTACATTTATGAATGCTAATACAAAATTAAATGGTAATGGAGTTTCTCCTACTGAACTGCTAAATGTAGACAGAGAGGCTGTTTTTACTTGGCCAGATTATACTGCTAATAATGTTTTTCTAGTTTCATCAAATGCTAATTTCTATCTGCAAGATGATTCCATTATTAATTCATCTATTTATTATAGAAGATTGATAAGAGATACTCTAAATGCTGATGAGTTAGATGCAGAAGAGTGTGATGATGATGATGATAATGGACATCAAGCACAACTTAGTTCTGACTTTGGAGTATCAAGCTCTCCTCTTTGTGGTGATGACAATTCATCTGGTGACTATGGAGTTCTAATAGACCAGTATGGAAATGCAATTGCCTCAGATGAAGATATTAGAAAATATGGTTTAATTAACAAATCTTCAACAATGACAGTAACTTGGGGAGGATCCTTTCAATATAATATAAATAAAAATATATATAATAATGATCATAATATATTAGTAGGCACTTCTATAGATAAAACAAGAACTGCTTTCCATTCTCGTGGTGAATTAGGACAATTACTAAACGATAGAACTGCAAAAAATTTATATAATTCTAATGGAGGTTTTATAACTCTAGAGGCAGAGCAAGAACATGAAGGGACTAGTGGAACAAAAGCAAGTGCAACAAAAAGAGGGGATGTAGGAAACGCTCAATTAGCATCTAAAGTGGACTACTATGGTCTTTATGTAAATGACACCATAAATTTGAATGATAAAATAGACTTAACTCTATCATCTAGAGCAAATTTAGCTTATGTAAAATTATATGACCACCTAAAAACTTCATTTACTAGAACAGAAACTATTACAGGAAGCCATAGATATTTCAGAGTTAACCCTTCAATGGGATTAACCTATAAGTACGACCCAAACATTGCACTGAGAGCAAGCTATAAGGAAGCCAATAGAACTCCTGCTCCTGTAGAATTGTCTTGTGCATCTCCAACTGCACCATGTCGATTACCCAATTCATTTGTTGCCGATCCACCATTAGAACAAGTTATTACTAAAGGTATAGAAATTGGAGCAAGAGGAAGAATAAATAATCATCAATGGGAAATTACAGGATATAGATTTATAAATGACGATGATATAATATTTGTTAGCACTGGCACAGGGGTTTCTTCAGGTTATTTTAAGAATTTTGGAGAAACTAAAAGACAAGGCCTAGAACTTAGTCTTCAGTCAAAATTTAAAAATACATTAGGAAAGTTAAACTTATTTACTAATTATTCTTTGTTAGGTGCTACATATCAAACTAATCATACATTACCTGCAGCAAATCACCCAGCTGGTTCTAATGATGTTGAAAAAGGTGATACTATACCTGGCATGCCAAAACACACTTTTAAAGCAGGGATTAATCAGAATTTTTTAACTAATTTTAATAGCGGGTTAAATATGATTTATTCTTCTGGTGTATATCTCAGAGGAGATGAATCTAATCAATTAAAAACAACCAATCCTTATCTAGTATTTAATGCCACAAGTTCATGGAAGCCTTTAGATAATGTTGAGATATTTGCTAGAGTAAATAATATATTAAACTCAAAATATGAAACTATGGGAGTACTGGGAGAAGCTAGTGCAACTGAAGTAAACGTTCCTATTTCTGAATTAGGAGATACTGGAAGTGGCACGGCAGTGGGAGCATTAGATCCAAGATTTTTATCACCTGGAGCACCATTGGGAATATTCTTTGGTATAAACATTAATTGGTAACAATATAACTAAGGAAATATTATGGAAAACTCAGAAATAGAACAAAGTCTAGACTTAATAAGTTTAGTCTTAAAAGGTGGCCCTGTAATGATCATCCTACTAATAATGTCAATTATATCTTTAGCTATAATACTACTTAAATTATATCAATTCTACAGATCTGAGCTATATAGTAGCAATAAATTTATTCCTATTTTCAAACTTCTTAAAAAGAACCAAATAACACAGGCTCAAGAGTTATTAAACCCTATAATACATCCTTCATCAAAAATTATTTTAAGTATTGTTCATAATAAAAAACTTAATAATGAAGATCGAGAAAATGAAGTAAGTATTGTTGGAGAAAAACAAATAAGAAATCTAGAATTTTTATTAAAGCCTCTAGAAGTCATAGCAAATATTGCTCCATTATTAGGACTTTTAGGTACTGTAATTGGAATGATTACTGCATTTTCTAAACTAGAAAATGCAGGTAGTAAAGTTGATCCATCAATACTAGCTGGAGGTATTTGGGAAGCATTACTGACGACTGCCTTTGGATTAATTGTAGCTATTCCGGCTTTAGGCGCTTTTTATTGGTTAGATGGTAAAGTTGATAAAGTAAGAGAAGAAATGCGCCATGCTGCAATTACCACCAATACGATTATTAAAAATCTAAAATAAATTTATGCAGTTATTTACTAAAGAAAAAAAAAATATAGAAATAAATGTAGCTCCATTAATTGATGTAGTATTTCTTCTATTAATATTTTTTATGCTGGCAAGTGAATTCACTGATTTTAAAACAATTGATATGATTTCTCCTAATCAAAGTGAAATAGATCAACCTGAATCAAACTTACCTCTAATTATAAATTTATCTGAAAAGGGCGACATTACTATAGATAGTAAAGAAGTAAGCTTTAATAAACTGACTCAAACTGTTAAAGATAAATTAAGTAATAAAAAAGAAACTAAAATTATTATTTCCACACCTCATGAAACTAAAGTTAATATTTTAATTAAAATTGTTGATACAATTAGAGGTTTAGGCATAGAAAATATTGCCTTGATTACAAAAGAAAAAAAATGAATATTTTTCATAAAAAAAATAAAAAACAGAGATCACCAAATTTAGTACCATTAATAAATATAGTATTTTTACTACTAATATTTTTTATGCTTTCTGGAACTCTCTCTAAAAAAGATTTTTTTGAAGTAACTCCCCCTATATCTAAAACAAGCGCCTATGCTGAGGCTCCTGAATTAGTTGTTCTCATATCAAAAGAAAATAAAATAGCTTTAGATAATACACTTATCAATATTAAAGAATTAGAAATACTTTTATCTAAAGAATTAAAAAACAAAGATATAGAAGAAGTATTAATTAAAGCTGATGGCAATGCTAAATCAGGAATTCTCTCTGAAGTTATTAAACATATTAGAAATGCAGGAATTAAAAGAGCAGCTATAGTAACGCTCAGCATAGATAAAATATAATTATGCAAACTATGGCTTCAAATTATATTACTAGCAAAACTATTATATTATCTTTAATAACAGCTATATTATTGCATGCTATTATAATTATAATGACTAAATTAGTTAACATTAATACAATTGTCGAAGTAGAACCAAAAATTATTTTAGAACTAATCAAAGATATACCAAAAATAACTCCACCCATAATAAATAAAATTGATCCTCCTAAAATATTAGAACCTCCTAAAATAATAAAGACTCAAGAAATAATAAGGCCTTCAAGTTCAATAATACCAGAGGTTATTAAGAATAATATTGTGCCTAATAAAAATCCAAATGAAATAAACATACCTAATGATTTAAAACCAATTATTAATAATAAAATAAATATTCCAAAATCTATTCAAAATAATACGCCGGATTTAAAAGAATTAGAATTACCAAAAATTACTCAACCTTTATCAATTAAAAATAATACAATAGACGTTCCAAGACCTATTCAAAATAATACGCC
>JAQWRB010000120.1 GCA_029243935.1 Alphaproteobacteria bacterium | reverse complement strand
TATGCTGCACATATTGCAGCTTTAATGGGAGCACATATTATTAAAGTTAAACCTCCTACTGCACATATAGAACAAAAAGAAGCTCAAGCTTCTTATAAAGGCTTAGACATATCAAGTTTAAGTAAAAGAGTTGCGCATGTTATGCAATCATCTTTTAATAATAGAAGAATAGTAGTGTTTTCTGGAAATGCGTTTACAGACATGCAAGGTTTACTTAATGATATTAAAGAAATTCGTGACGGTGGAGGTAATGGTTCAATTATTGGAAGGAACACTTTTCAAAGACCAAGAGAAGAAGCTTTAATAATGCTTAATAAGGTAATAGATATATATAAAGTAAAAATTTAATTTATAGATGTCTTATAGTAAAGCTTTGACCAAGCTATATTTAATTTCTCCTGCAAATATCAATGTTGATGAGTTTACTCTATCATTAGAAGAGGTGTTAAGCACTGGGCTAGTTTCTTGTTTTCAATTAAGATTAAAAAATAAAAAAGATGAATATATTATAGCGGTATCTAAAATACTTAAACCTATTTGTAGTAAATATGATGTTCCGTTTATATTAAATGATAGAGTAGATCTTGCTTATAAAGTGAAGGCAGACGGAGTTCATTTAGGTGAACATGATGGAAGTATATTAGATGCAAGAAAACTATTAGGTCTTGAAGCTATAATAGGAGCATCATGCTATAATTCTAAGCATCAAGCTATGAAAGCAGCAGAAGAAGGAGCCGATTATGTTGCTTTTGGTGCATTTTTTGATACAAAAACTAAGGATCCAAAGACAAAAGCTAAAATAAATATAATAAAAGATTGGGCATTAATTAGTAATATACCATGTGTTGCTATTGGAGGTATTGATGCAATAAACTGTCAAGAATTAGTTGATGCCGGTGCAGATTTTTTAGCAGTAGTAGGTTCTATTTGGAATAGTAATAATAATCCTATGAATGCAGTAAAAAAATTTAAAAGTGTTTTAGTTTAAAATTATATATATTATTTATTAAAATATTATTATAAATAATTTTTAATACGATTTATTATTGGAGTAATTTTCAAATGAAAATTAATGGTAACGCAATTAAACCTGGAAATATTATTGAGCATCAAAATATGCAATGGAGAGCTATTAAGTGTATGGCAGTAAAACCTGGAAAAGGTGGAGCGTTTAACCAAGTAGAATTAAAAAATCTAAAAACGGGATCAAAACTAAATGAAAGATTTAGAGCTAACGAAGTAGTTGAGCGTCTAAATATAGACACTAGGACATACCAATATCTTTTTAGTACTGATGATATGTTAACTTTTATGGATGTAGAGACATATGAGCAAATTGAATTACCAATTGCTCTTGTAGGTGAGCAAAAGGCATTTCTTCAAGATGGTATGCAAGTAACATTAGAAATAGTTGACGATAAACCTATAGGTATTGATTTACCGGAACAAGTCGTACATGAAGTAATTGAAACTGAGTCGGTTGTAAAAGGCCAGACAGCTTCATCATCTTATAAACCAGCAATATTAGATAATAAGCTTAGAATAATGGTGCCACCGCACATTACAGTTGGTACTAAAGTGACAGTAGCCACTATAGACTGTACTTATATAGGAAAAGAAAAAACATAACATAATTAGGAAGATTTATGATTAGATATTCTGCGAATATTACTATAATGATGACTGCTGCAAGAAAAGCAGCAAGGTCTATCTTAAGAGATTTTGGCGAGTTAGAAAAACTTCAGGTATCTATAAAAGGTCAGAATGATTTTGTTACAATGTCTGATATAAAAGCACAAGAAATAATTCATTATGAGCTTTCTAGAGCAAGAACTGATTATGGATTTTTGATGGAAGAAGGTAAAAATCAAATTAATATTAATGATAATGACTATACGTGGATTATTGATCCTATAGATGGAACGCTCAATTTTATGAATGGGATTCCATATTTTGCAATTTCAATTGCTTTACATCATGGAGATAAGATAATTGCAGGAGTAATATATGATCCAGTACATAATGATTTTTATTGGGCAGAGGAAGGGATTGGAGCTTATTTAAATGATCAAAGGTTAAGAGTTAAGAGTAAAAAAACTCTAGATAAATCAATAATTGCATTGGGTATTCCTTTTTTAGGAAGGGGAGACCATCAACAGCATATTAAGTTTCAAAAAGCAGTTATGTCAAAAGTGGCAGGCTTAAGAAGATTTGGAGCTGCATCTTTAGATCTAGCATTTGTTGCAGCAGGAAGGGTAGATGGATTTTGGGAGTTTGGTCTTAGTCCTTGGGATATTGCAGCTGGAATTATATTAGTCAAGGAAGCTGGCGGTTTAGCAATAGGAATTGATAATAAAGAAGATCCTTTAATTACAGGAAATATTGTTGCTGGTAATGTAAATATTGTTCAAGAACTACAAAAAATTTTAAATGCTTAAATTTTCATAAAATCAAAAAGTTGTAATAATATATTAATTAACTTATTTTAATTTACTATAACTATATTTTATAATTAATTAGGTGAAGATTATGAATAGTCCAAATAGATTCATACAAAGAATAATTATTTTTATTATTTTAAACTTAGTGCTAGGTTTTTTTTTAATAAGTTCTTTAATTAATGCATTCTTAACTAATATTATAATTAATGGTTTAATATTTTCTGTTTTAGGTTTTGGTATTATTATTATCCTTAGACAGGTTTATACATTAATACCAGAAATACAATGGATAGAAGGTTATAAAAGAAATAAAGCTAAAGGGTTAACTGGAAAT
Organism: Alphaproteobacteria bacterium; assembly: GCA_029243935.1. Taxonomy (GTDB): domain Bacteria; phylum Pseudomonadota; class Alphaproteobacteria; order TMED109; family TMED109; genus TMED109. Next base: position 10,669 of record JAQWRB010000120.1, on the reverse strand, counting down.
TTAGTTAATAAAAAATTGAAATTGTTGGCTCCAATGGCTAGTTTGTTAGAGGAGCATAAAGGTCGTTTTACAATATCTTCATTGGCTATGCGTTCTTTATTAGATAGTTTAAATTTAAGATTAGATGAGACAAGAGAAATTTCACGTTATTTAATAGGTTTACTGGTTTTTCTTGGACTTTTAGGCACATTTTGGGGGTTATTAAGTACTATAGATTCGGTGGGGGAAGTAATAAACTCTCTAGGTTCAGAAGGTGAAGATAGCTCTTTAATGTTCTTGAAGTTAAAAGAGGGTTTAAAACAACCTTTAAGTGGCATGGGTACCGCTTTTTCATCTTCTTTATTTGGCCTTTCTGGCTCTCTAATTTTAGGGTTTTTAGATATTCAGGCATCACAAGCTCAAAACCAATTTTATAATGATACTGAAGAATGGCTATCTACTATGAGTTTAATTTCTGTAAATAAAGATGCGCAAAAAATTCAAGAAGATGGAGTACCTATTTATGTGCAGGCATTATTGGAACAAACTGCAGAAAGTATTAATTCATTGCAAAGTACATTGGGTAGAGGAGAAGATGAAAAAAAGCATTTGGCAGATAATTTTGCTAATTTAGCTGAAAAAATGTCAGCCGTTGCAGATCAGATACAAATTAACCAAAAAGCTTTTGCTAAAGGTAATGAAAAATCAATCGATATTAATCCTTTGGTAGACTATTTGAGAGATAATCCAAATGGTATAGATGAACCAACAAAAGAACATATTAGAAATATGGATATTTCAATCAGAAGATTAGTAGAGGAAAACAATCAAGGAAATAAGCAGCTTATTACTGAATTAAGGTTAGAAATAAAATTATTAGCTAAAACTATATCAGCAGCTGTTGAAAAAAAATGAAGCATAACTAAGGAGTTTTTAACTTGGCAAGGTCTAGAAGTAGAACAAGGCGTTCAGCAGATATTTGGCCTGGCTTTGTGGATGCAATATCAACTTTATTATTAGTTTTAATTTTTCTTTTAACAATATTTATTTCTTCTGAGTTCTTGTTGTCTAAATTATTAACAAATAAAGATGATGCATTAGAAGATTTAAATATTCAGATTTATCAGCTATCTGAACTTCTATCTTTAGAGAAAAGAGAGAACAAAGACTTAACAAGTACTATTTCAAAGCTTAATGATAAATTAAATGATTCAAGTGTAACTGCAGATTTATTATCAATGGAGTTTTCAAATTTAAAAAATAAAAATATTGAGCTCAATAGTTTATTAAACTCCCTAAAAGCAAGTACCAGTCTGATAAAAAAAGAAAATAAAAATTTAGATATTAAGAATTCTAATATAGAATCTGAACTCAAAAAATTACTTTCTACGTTAAAAGCAACAAAAGTAAATCTTATAAAAGCGGAAGAAGAAGTTAAACTATCTGAGGCAGCAAAAAACCAGGTATCTCTTTTAAATATGCAAGTTGCTGAATTGAGAGAACAGTTGAATATTATACAAAATTTACTAGACATTAATTTGGAAGATATCAAGAAAAAAGATATTCAAATAGTAGAATTAGGTAGAAAGCTTAATACTGCATTAGCTGTGAAAGTTGGAGAATTAACACAATACAAGTCTGAATTTTTTGGAAGGTTAAGGTCTATATTAGGCAATAGAGATGATATACAAATCGTAGGTGATAGATTTATTTTTCAATCAGAAGTATTATTTGCATCCGGCTCAGCAGAAGTGGCTATAGAAGGAGTGCTTGAACTTACAAAGTTATCAAAAATATTGTTAGATATCACTAAAGATATTCCTACAGATATACCCTGGGTATTACAAATACAAGGACATACGGATCAAAATCCTATTAATACTCCTTTGTATCCATCAAATTGGGAGTTAAGTGCAGCAAGAGCAATTTCAGTTGGTAAGGTGCTTATTTCTTCGGGAGTAAGTTCAGATAAAATTTCAGTTGCAGGGTTTGCAGAATTTCAACCATTGGAATTAGGAAATTCACCATCTTCATTTAGGAAAAATAGAAGAATAGAAATCAAATTGACACAACCTTAATAGATTAATAATTTCTGTTTGGTAAAAGTGTTTCTGGATGTATAGATAAATCACTTAGATAATTAGGCCATTTTTTTCCTGTTAGTAAGCACTCTATAATTTTTGAAATTCCTGGTGAGGTTTGAATACCATAACCGCCTTGGCCAGCTAACCAATAAAAATTTTTTATTAAAGGGTCCTCACCAACAATTGGAGTTCTATCAGGAAAGAAAGATCTTAATCCTGCCCATTTATGATCAATTCTTTTAATTTTAAAATTAGTTGCATTTTCTATTCTATCTACTGTTAAGGCAACATCTATTTCTTCTGGCTGCGCATCACAAGGTAAGCTATCTGTTTCATCTGCAGGAGAGGCTAAGATTTTCCCTGCTTCAGATTTAAAATAAAATTTATCTTCTATATCTATAACAACTGGCCAACTTGATGTATTTATTTTTTCTGAACTTTCAAATATTATAACTGTTCGTCTTTTAGGTTTTAAACCTAATGGCTTACAGCCTGCTAAAATTGCAATATCGTCACACCAGGCACCAGCTGCATTTATTATAATTGGAGAGGTGAACTGTTCTGTTTTAGTATAAATTATCCAATTATTATTAATTTTGTCAATTTTCTTTACGTCTGAATTAAAAATTATATGTCCATTATTTGCTTTAAGCCCTCGGGCAAAACCTTGATGAATTAAATCTACATCCATAGCTTTTGAATCAGGTTCATGAAGTGCTCGGTTTATATACTCTTCTTTAATAATTGGCACCATTTGAAGCACTTGTTTTTTTGGAATTTCGTATACATTAGCGGATAAAGATTCTGCATATTTCAATTCTTGATCTACAAATTCACTTTGATTTTTATTTGCAATAAAAAGTGAGCCTCCATAATTGGTCATTAATTCATTTTCTTTAAAGCAAGTAGGAGGATTTTCTAGAAAATGTCTACTTGCTTTCGTAATTGACCGTATAATTTTATTACCATAATTTTCAGTAAAAAAAGCTGCTGAACGACCAGTAGTGTGGTAACCGAGTAAAGACTCTTTTTCTAAAACAATAACCTTACCATGTTTTGATAGTCTATATGCAGCAGACATGCCTGCCATTCCTGAACCAATAATAATGAAATCAGCCTTCATATTTTATTATCATTTTTAAATAAGTTATTCGGCAATTTGCACATCATTTTGATTATATTTATCTTCTAGAACTCCTAACTTATCAGCAATATGGCTTGAAGGTTTAGTAAATCTTGCTAAAAGGTTATATAAAGTTGGAACTACAAATAAGCTTAGTAGAGTAGAGAATGTTACTCCTCCAACAATAACCCATCCTATTGAAGATCTACTTTCAGCACCTGCTCCTGTAGCTAAGGCCAATGGCATTGCTCCAAAAACTGTTGCAATAGTTGTCATTAAAATAGGTCTTAATCTAGCTGCAGCAGATTCTTTTACAGCATCTTTGATAGACCTGCCTTGTTCCCTCAATTGATTTGCAAATTCAACTATAAGTATAGCATTTTTTGCAACGAGTCCAATCAACATGACTAGCCCTATCTGACTATAAACATTTAATGTGATTCCAGTCAAATATAAGGTTGCAAGGGCACCTGTTATGGCAAGTGGGACAGATAACATAATAATTATAGGATGAACAAAACTTTCGAATTGAGCCGCTAATACTAAAAATACTACTAATAGAGCTAAGCCAAAGGTAATCATTAATGAAGAGGAAGAATCTCTAAACTCTCTTGATTGTCCTGCATAAGAAATTCTTGCTTCTGGAGGTAGACTTGTTAGTGCTAAATTATCTAAATAATCTAGAGCTTCTCCTAAACTATAACCTGGTGCTAGAGATGCAGAAATAGTAACAGAGCGCATTCTATCAAACCTATTTAATTCTTTTGGCGCAGCTGTTTCTTTAGTTGTTATTAAATTATTTAATGGAATAAGATTATTATTAGCATTACGAACATAAATGTTCTCTAAGTCATTTGGGGTTTCTCTATCTTTATTTCTTGCTTGTAAAACAACATTATATTGAACCCCTCTATCATTTAGAGTGGTTACAAATCTTGATCCAAGCATTGTCTCAAGAGTTCTTCCAATATCAGCGATAGAAACTTCCATTGCTGCAGCTCTATCTCTATTGATATCTACTTTTAATTCAGGTTTGGTTTCTTTGTAATCTCCATCAACACTTAATAATTTAGGATTTTCTTCTTTAGTTTTATTGATAATAATTTTACTCCAGTCTTTAAGTGTCTCATAGCTAGGACCGCCTAGTACAAATTGAACTGGAGCTTTTCTTCCAGGTTGATTTAAACTAGGAGGGTTTATAGCAAAAACATTTGCACCAGGAATTCCAAGTAATTTAGGAAAAAATTCTTTTACAATTGATTGTTGACTTCTAGTTCTTTCTTCCCAAGGTTTTAATACTACAAAAGCAATAGCAAAATTTACTGGGCTAGGTCTGCTTAAGCCAGGAGCCAGAACACCAAATAGCGTATCTATTTCTTGTGTACCTTTAGGTCCAATAGCGCTCAATTGGTCTTCAACCTCTAGAAGGTAATCTCTTGTATAATTAAGTGTAGCCCCTTCAGGAGCCATTAAAACTACTAGAAAAACACCTCTATCTTCAGTAGGAGCAAATTCTTTAGGTACTTCTTTAAATAAAGAATAGGATACTGCTGAAAATGCAATCCCAATAGCAACAATAATAATTGGAAAGGATAATGTTTTATCCAATAACCATTCATAACCTTTATTAAGTAATAAAAAACCATTTTCGCTGCTTCTATAAATTAAATTATTAGATTTTTTTTGTTTCAGTATCTTGGAACACATCATAGGCGTTAATGTTAAAGCTACGAAGCTTGAAAATAATACTGCACCTGCCATTGAAATTCCAAACTCACTAAATAACCTTCCTGTATTTCCTCCCATCATTGATAGGGGAACAAAAACTGCAATTAAAGATAAGGTCGTAGCTATAACGGCGAATCCTATTTGTCTTGAACCTCTAATAGATGCAAGAAGAATAGGTTCATTATTTTCAATTCTTCTATGGATATTTTCAAGAACAATAATTGCATCATCAACTACAAGTCCCACTGCTAGAACATACGCTAGAAGAGTTAAAACATTTATAGAAAAACCAAACATATCTAATATAATAAATGAAGAAATTAAAGAAACAGGTATTGCAATAGCTGGTATTAGAGTAGCCCAAAATGATCTTAAAAATACAAATATAACAGCAATAACTAAGCACATTGCTATAGCTAAAGCCTTAAATACTTCTTTTATTGAAGCATCTACAAATCTAGACCTATCGTAAGCAATAAAAAGTTCAACTTGTTCAGGCACACTTGCTTGTAGCTCCGCGAGCTTGGCTCTAATTCCATTTGCTATTTCTAATTCATTAGCTTTGGATTGTTTTATTACACCAAGACCAATGGCGGGTTCTCCATTTGCTCTGACTTCATATCGTTCTTCTTCCGTACCTAAATTAATTTCTGCAACATCACTTAATCTTACTAAATAATTGGCTTTTTGTATTATTACTATGTCTTCAAATTGTTTTACTGTAACCAATCCTGAGTCCGTCCTCACTGCAAATTCTCTTCTATCTGATTCAACTCTTCCAGAGGGAAGTTCAAGATTTTGTTTTAATAATGCATTTTCTATATCATTGACAGTAATTCCATAAGCCGCCATGGATCTTCTGTTTAACCAAACTCTCATTGCAGGACGCCTTTCACCACCAATCATTACTTTTGCAACGCCTGGAACTACTGAAAAAGTATCTACTAAGTATCTATCTGCATAATCGCTAAGCTGTATTGCATTCCATTCGTTGCTCTTCATTCCTATCCAAATGAACGGGCTTGCATCAGCTTCTGTTTTTAGAACAATTGGTGATTCAGCATCTAATGGCAAATTTCCAATGCTTCCTGATATTTTATCACGAACATCACTGGCTGCTGCATCGACATCTCTAGACACTACAAATTCAATTGTTACTTCAGATCTTTCTTCTCTACTTTTAGAAGTAATCTGTTTTACTCCTTCAATTCCACTAACCGAATCTTCTATAATTTGAGTAACTTGACTTTCAATTATGGTAGCAGGAGCACCTTTATAAAGTGTAATTACAGAAACAATTGGAGCATCAATATCAGGATATTCTCTAATGGCTAGATCCTTCATAGAGTACAATCCAAAAATTACTAGTATTAGGCTAACAACAGCTGCAAATACAGGACGTTTAATTGATATATCTGATAGTAAAAGAGTGCGTTCATTAATATTATTTTTTTTGGTCACAATAAATTACTCCTGCTCAATATGTTATCTACTTTTTAATTTCTCTAATAGTTACTTTAGACCCATCTCTTACTTTTTGGATTCCTCCTGTAATTACTATGGCATCAGAAGATATTCCATCGAGCACTTCTACTTCTCCTGGAAGTCTTTGACCCAATTTTACAGGCTTTGAATTTGTTATACCATCTTTAATTATGTAAACAGTTCTTTGGGTTCCATCCGTCAGCACTGACTCTTCAGGAATAATTATGGCATTTTTATTTGTCATTACTGGAAGTTTAACCATCATAAACATTCCTGGTTTCAGTTTCAGATTAGTATTATTTATTTTTGCTCTAACTGTAATAGATCTCGATGCTTGATTGACCCTTGTATTTATTGACATGACTATACCTGTAAAAACTTCGTTACCCCAAGCTCTAGTAAAAGCTTTAATTTCTGTACCAATTTTAAGAGAAGAAATTGCTGATTCTGGCACCTCAAAATCTAGTTCTATAGGATCTATACTATCCAGAGATGTCATCACTTCGCCAGGTTCTAAATATTCTCCTTTACTTTTTGATTGTAAACCTATGATGCCATTAAAAGGAGCTTTTATTATTTTTTTATAAAATTTATTCTTTGCTATTTGTAATGATGCTTTTGCTATTTGAAGTTGTGCCAAAGCTTCCGTTTCATCAGTTAGTAGTTGGTCTAGTCTAGTTCTAGCTATATTTTTTGTTTCTGATAATTTTTCTGCACTTCTTGCTAATCTTTGTCTTCTTTCTAATAGTGCCGTCCATCTATTTACATCTGCTTTTTGTATATTAATTTCAGCTTTTTCTATGCTTGAATCTAAACGAAACAAAACGTCATTTTTTTTAACTGCCTGACCCTCTATAAATTTAATTTCTGAAACTATTCCATTTACTTCAGAAGTAACATCTATTGCATCAGAGGCTCTTAGATTTCCTACAACTTCCATATTTACAATTATATTGTCTACTCTAACAGCTTTTGCATCTACCGCGGTTGGAGGTTTTTCTGGCTTAGAAGCATTATTATTTGAAGCATCTGATCTAGTAATTACGTCCCATTTATCCCATATGAACCAGGATAGAATGGCCACAAAAATAACTATTAAAATTTGAATTAAAGCAGATCTCATGATTTTTTTCCATATATTTAATTACCAAGCTTGAATTATACATATATATTTATATTATTATATAAATATTTAAAAAAAATGGATTTTTACATGGCAGATAATATTACAATAAAAGATATAGACAGTTTGACTTTCGAAGTTGCTTTAAAATCTCTAGAAGAAATCGTGAGTCAATTAGATGCAGGATCTATAGATTTAGATAAAGCAGTAGAAGCATATGAAAGAGGTGCAAAATTAAAGGAACATTGTGAAAAAAAATTGAAGGAAGCGCAGCTTCGCATTGAAAAAATTGAAGTAGACAAAAATGGTGAAGTTACTACTAAGGTTATGGATACGGAGTGAAAATAATTTTAGAAGACAATAACCTCAAATTTTCAAAAAAATTACATAATTATGCCATAAAGTTTGATAATTTTTATAATAAAAAGTCTATAACTAAAAATTCACCTAAATTTTTGAATGATAGTATTAAATATATAAATACAGCTGGAGGTAAAAGAATAAGACCATTTTTGGTTACTGAATGTTCTAAATTATTTGAAGTAAAATTTGAATTTTCAATATATGCGGCGGTGGCTTTAGAAATGGTTCATACGTATTCTTTAATACATGATGATTTGCCATCAATGGATAATGATGACACGAGAAGAGGTAAAAATACTCTTCATAAACAATTTAATGAAGCGATCGCAATTTTAACAGGAGATTGCCTTTTAACAGATGCTTTTTATGTTTTGACAGAATTTTATAAAAATAAAGATCCTCATATTTGTATAGAATTAATATCTCTTTTATCAAAGTCTGCTGGCAGCCAAGGAATGGTGGGTGGTCAGGTATTAGACTTGTTTCCAATAGAGGGTGGTAAAAATAATATTAATTTAATGAATGAAATGAAAACAGGTGCACTGATTAAATGTGCTGCTTTATATGGTGCTATTTTAGGAAAAGCTCCAGTCAAAGATTATAATAATATGGAAAGTTTTGGAATTGCTCTAGGAAAAGCATTTCAAATTAGAGATGATATATTGGATGTTCAGGGAGATGAGCAGGAATTAGGAAAAAAAACTAATAAAGATAAGATTAAAGGTAAATTAAGTCTTATAGATTTTTATGGAATAGAAGGGGCTAAAAAGCTGGCTCGTAATTATATTATAGAAGCTAAAGATATTATTTCTTCTTATGGAAATAAAGGGAGTAATTTACAAATGTTAACTGAATATATAATAGATAGAAAAAAATGAAAACACAGAAAGTTAGGCTTGATGATTTACTTATAAAAAAAGGTATTGCTGAATCTAAATCTTTAGCACAGTCTTTAATAATCTCTGGTCGAATCTACTTAGGAGAAAAAAAATTGGATAAGCCAGGACATGCTATATCTGGTGAATCAAATATAATATATAGAGGGCCATTACATCCATGGGTTTCAAGAGGTGGCATAAAATTAGCACATGCTATAAAAATTTTTAAATTATCAGTCAAAGGTTTAACGGCATTAGATGTCGGGTCTTCTACTGGAGGTTTTACAGATGTTTTATTACAAAATGGCGCAGAAAAAATTTATGCGGTTGATGTGGGTTATGGACAATTACACGAAAAATTATTAAATAATTCAAAAGTTATTTCTATGGAAAGAAAGAATGCAAGATACCTTAATGCTAAAGATATTACACAACTTATTGACATATTAGTTTGTGATGCAAGTTTTATAAGTTTAAAAAAAATTCTTCCTGAGCCTATAAAATTATGTGCTAAAAATGCTAAACTTATTGCATTGATTAAGCCTCAATTTGAAGTAGGAAAAAAAAATATTAGTAGGGGCGGCATAGTAAAAGATGAGGAATTAAGAAAAAAATGCTGCGAAGAAATTAGATTATGGTTTGAAACCATTATGAAGTGGAATGTAAATTCTATTATAGAGAGTCCAATTAGAGGACCAAAAGGAAATGTAGAATATTTGATCTATGCTAATAAGTAATTAATCTCTAGCGATATTATGATATTCCATATTTGGCCTCATATCAGTTCCTATGGCTATTCTGTTCGACATATTAAAGAAGCTGGCAACTTCAATTATTTCTAATATTTCTTCATCTGAAAATTTTGCTTTACGGAGAATATTTCTATCTAAATGATCTACTTTACTAGGCTCTTCTGTTAGCTTAGCTGTAAAATCTAGCATTAACCTTTCTCTTTCATTTAAATTAGCAGCCCTATAGTTGATGACTAGTTCATCCCCTAAAATTGGATTTTTACTTAATTGTCTTACTGCTGCTCCATGAGCAATTAGACAGTAAAAACATTTATTACAGCTTGAAACAACGACGGCTATCATTTCTCTCTCTAGTTTTGACAAATGGCCATCTTTTAACATTAATCTATTATAGAAGTTTACAAAGTTTTTTAGTCTATCAAGGTCTGAAGCATTAGCCAGTATTACATTAGGAACCATACCTAGTTTTTCTTTACATACCTCAATATACCTTTTCATTTCTTCATCAAGAAGCTCTAGCTTAGGTTCAATGTCTAAGTCCCAGATATAATTATTTACTTTATTATTTTTCATTTTTTTACCTTACTTGTGATTGCTATATGTTGAAGAGCTTGGTCAGCTAAAACTATTGCAATCATAGCCTCACCCACCGGAACAGCTCTGATACCAACACATGGGTCATGTCTTCCTTTAGTAATAATTTCAGTTTCTTTTTTATTTTTATCTATAGTTTTTCTTGCATGCAAAATTGAACTAGTTGGTTTAACAACAAACCTACTTATTATATCTTGACCAGATGAAATTCCTCCTAAAATTCCTCCTGCGTGATTAGATAAAAATTTAACTTTCTTATTCTTATCTATTCTCATTTCATCTGCATTAGTTTCTCCGGTTAGATCCACCACAGAAAAACCATCACCTATTTCTACGCCTTTAACTGCATTTATACTCATGAGTGCGCTTGCAATATTAGCATCTAATTTCTCATAAATAGGTTCTCCTAAACCTACTGGAATATTTTTTGCGACTATTTCAATTATAGCCCCACAAGATAATCCTTTTTTTCTAATGTCACTTAAATAATTTTCCCATTTTTTTACAGAATCTTTATCTCCACAAAAAAAGTCATTTTTATTTATATTATTTTTATTCCA
>JAQWRB010000118.1 GCA_029243935.1 Alphaproteobacteria bacterium | reverse complement strand
CATCCATAGTTTTCTCTTTTCTTTACTTCTCCAAACCAATCTCCTCCTCTAGCACCATGATTACTAATATAAATCTTATTGTCAAAAGGAGACAATGTTAATCCTTGAGGGTTTCTTATTCCTATTTGGTAAATTTCAGCTAACCAATCATCCATACCATTAAATTTGGGGTTATCTTTTGGAATACTTCCATCTATGTGAATTCTAATTATGCTTCCAGGGTGTTTTGACCCATCCTGAGCTATCATACCCTTTCCTCTTTCTCCAACAGATGCATATAAATAATTATCTTGAATTGCTAATCTTGATCCAAAATGATAGCCAGACTTAATTGGAGGGTATGCTTGAAATATATTTTTAAAATTCATTTTTGTTGTATTATAAATTGCTTTAGCTATAGAGGTGCTAGTTTTTGAATAGCCCCTCTCTTCAGAGTAAGCAATCCAAATAGTATTGTCCTTATAGATAATATCAAGTAAACCTCCTTGTCCATAAGAGGAAAAATTAAGGTTATGTTCAATTTCTTTTATTTTTTTAGTAGTCAAATTTATTAATTTAATTTTTCCATTTTTTTCAGATATTAATAACTCATTATGATTAATAAAAGTTAAGCTCCATGGATCATACAAATTTACTATTTTTGTGAATTTTAAATTTGTCGCATTTCCATAAAATGAAAAGAAAATTAAAATAATTGTGTAATAAAATATCTTTGTAAGCATTTTAGTATTAAATATTCTTTATTATAGATTCAAATTCTTTTAGTTCAGAATTCTTTGTGTCCCATGATGTTACAAACCGAGTTAGATTTTCTGAGCCATACCATGGATTAAATTTAACATTTTTATCTTTTAATAAATTTTGTATTTTTTTAGGAATTGATGCAAATACCATATTAACATCAACTGGATATTTTATGGTAACATTTTTAATATTATTGAGTAAAAATCTTAAAGTTCCTGCCTGTGCATTAGCTTTTTTTGCAGCATTTATCCAATTGTCATCTTCTAACCATTTTATTATCTGCCCTGCTATAAATTTATTTTTTGACCATAAATGTCCAGTTCTTTTCTGACGTCTTTCTATATCATCAATTATTCCTTGATTAAAAATTATTATAGCTTCACATGAAATTGTTCCATTTTTCGTTGTACCTAAACTTAGTATGTCAATACCATTTTTCCATGTTAATTCTGCTGGCGTACAATTTAGAGATGCACAAGCATTAGAGAACCTTGCGCCATCCATATGACTTTTTAAATTATGCTTTTTTGCTAGATGTGTAATTTTGTGAATATCTTCAGGTGTATATAAGGTCCCTAATTCGCTTGCCTGTGTTAAGCTTATTGCAGAAGGTAGAACTTCATGTATTCCATGTAATCCATAATTATTAATAACCTTTGTAAGATTTCTTTCAGTTATTAAAGCATTAATTGTTGGCACAGGAAGTAATTTAGCACCACCTGTAAAAAATTCTGGAGCACCACATTCATCCCCTCCTATATGTGCATTATCTGAGCAAAATATACCTCCATATGGAGGGCATATAGAGGATAATGCTATTGAATTTGCTGCGGTTCCTGATGAAACATATATTACCTTTAATTTAGTTTCAAACAATTCTATTAACATATTAGTAGCTAATTTTGTTACTTTATCTGCACCATAAGCAGGAGAAGAATTTTTATTAACTATATTTAAATAGTTAATAATTTCAGGAAATACAGAAGATTGATTATCAGATTGAAAATTCATATTGCCCTTAATATTTATTTTGCACCAGTAACTTTTTTAATATGATCTATCATGGCCATCATTCCCACTTGCCTTCTAACTGTTAAACCAGGACCAAGCCCCAATTGATCAACTATACTATGTTTTATATCCTTTATTTCTTCTTGAGAGTGCCCACTCATAGCTTTCGTTATTATTTCTACTAAACCTTTAACTATAGCGGCATCACTATCACCTCGAAAGTAAAAAAGATTTTCCTCTTTTTTAAGCACTATCCATACTTGAGCTTGACATCCAAACATTTTATTTGTTTCTGACTGTTCTTCTGAAGTAAATTTTGGTGATTTATTACCTATATCAATTAAATATTGGTACTGTCCCATTTCTTGTTCTAACGAATATACTTCCTTTAGGTTTTCAGCATACACTTTAAGTTCTTCAATCATTTAACTTCCTTGTTTATTGTAATTTATTGCTTTTTGGAAGCATGGACGAGCTTCAATTCTAGAAAGGTAATTTAAAATATTGATTAATTCTTCATTTACACATTTCAACTTTTTAGACATATATAATGAATGCCCAAGCATAATATCTACGGCAGAAAAATCTCCAATTAAATACTTTTTATTTTCTAAACTTTCATTAACTGGAATAAGAGATTTTGATAATAATCTTTGAGCTTGTCCAAGAATTTCAGCATTTCTTCTTTCTTCTGGTAAGATAATTGTTTGTACAACAATAGTATTCATGGCAGGCATCACCATTCCTTCACAATAATGAAACCACTGTAAATATGATGGAAATAATTTACTGGTAATAGCAGGTTTTAATTTTCCAGGGGCATGTCTTGCTAATATGTATTCAACTATTGCACCTGACTCATATATAATAACTTCTTCATCCTCAAGTACAGGGATTCTTCCTAATGGATGTCTACTTCTGTGTTCATCAGATTTTAGGTCTGAAGGATGAAACTTCATACTATTAATTTCATAAGGCAATTCTAATTCTTCTAATAACCATAATATTCTTCCTGCTCGAGAATTGGGGGCATGGTGCAATTTTAACATTTTATTAATCTCCTATTCAATACTTATTGCGTTAATTAGCTAGCTTGACTTTTATATCTAATTAATTAGAGTTATTATTATGAGTCTAAGCAAAAAAAATAAAATCTTTAAATCAACTAATAATAAAAAATTCTATATTTTGTTAATACTTATAATATTAATAATAACAATATATTTTCATTATAATTAATTAATATTTATTTTACCATAAGTCTAATGTCCTTCCATTTCCCGCTAAAATAGCAAAACATGTGATAATATGTAGAAGTATCTAAAATGTTCTAAGAGCAAGTGCATGCTTTACATCTTTTTGTTTTATAGGAGTATTAATAGGTTGATCCGTATCACTGTAGCCAATAGGCATTCCTATTGTTCTGGCCCATACTTTAATCCATTTTCGCTGTCCGCTCATAAACAATCCTAATCTACTAAATAATAGTATCTATTATAAGGATGTTCACTTAACTAAAATATAGATACGCATCCAGATAAAAAAATAAAACATGTAAATAATAATAATAAATTTTTCATGAGTTATATGTACTAAATAAATCTATTATAATCAATTAATGGTGAATAAATTTAAGTTCTTATTTTATAACTTGTTTTAAACATATAAAAAATTATTATTAAACAAAGGGTTGCAAAGCTAATTGTTGCTATTAGACTTATAGTAAAACTAAAATCAGAGACATTAAAAAAAGTCCATCTAAATCCGGAAATTAAATATACAACTGGATTAAACATAGATAATTTTTGCCAAAACAACGGGAGCATAGATATTGAGTAAAAACTTCCACCTAAAAATACTAAGGGTGTAATTATTAACATTGGTACTAAGTTTAATTGTTCAAAGTTTTTAGCCCATAAACCAATAATAAAACCAAAAAGACAAAAAGTAAAACAAGTTAATAATAAAAAACTAATCATGTAAAATGGATGAATAATATTTAAAGGTACAAATAAATGCGCTGTTAATAATATTAGTATTCCTATAGAAAATGACTTAGTTGCAGCAGCACCTATATATCCTATAATAATATCTAAAGTAGATACTGGAGCAGAAAGCAATTCATTAATTGTACCTATAAACTTTGGAAAATAAATAGCAAAAGAAGCATTAGTTATACTTTGCATTAATACAGATAGCATAACAAGTCCTGGTACAATAAACACACCATAACTAATACCTTCTATAGTTTGTATTTTAGATCCAATAGCTGATCCAAACACTACAAAATATAAAATTGTTGAAATTACAGGAGCCAACAAACTTTGAGTAATTGTTCTAAATGTTCTAGACATTTCAAATAAATATATAGCTTTAATTGCATAAAAATTCATATTTTATTCCTTAACTATATTTACAAATATGTCTTCAAGTGAGCTTTGTTTAGTTTGTATATCTTTTAGTTGTATTTGCTCATTAGAAAGGTCATTTAAAAGCATAGTAATTCCAGTCCTATCCTTATTAATATCATAAGTGTAAGTTAAAGTTTTACCATCAGCACTAAGTTTTAATGCATATTTAGTTAAAGAATTTGGAATAATATCTAATGGCTTATTTACAAAAATATTTAATATTTTTTTTCCCATTTTTTTCATAAGAAATTCTTTTTCTTCAATTAATAATATTTTCCCATCATTAATAACACCAATTCTATCTGCAATATTTTCTGCCTCTTCTATGTAGTGAGTAGTAAGAATTATAGTTACTCCTTTTTTCTTTAAATTTTTAATGATATTCCACATATCTTTTCTTAATTCTACATCTACTCCAGCTGTAGGTTCGTCTAGAAAAAGCACTAAAGGTTCATGGCTTAAAGCCTTAGCTATGAGAACTCTCCGCTTCATTCCACCAGACAATTCAATAATTCTTGAATTTCTTTTTTCCCAAAGTGATAATTGTTTAAGAATACCTTTTACATAAGCAGGATTATTTTTCTTTCCAAATAAACCTCTAGAAAAATTTACAGTTCCTAAAACAGTTTCAAATTGTTCTATGGAAACCTCTTGAGGAACCAGACCTATTATACTTTTAGTTTTTAAAGAATCTTTTATTACATCGTAATTATTAACTTTTACCTCACCACTTGATGCAATAGAAATACCACTAATAATTGAAATTAATGTAGTTTTTCCTGCACCATTAGGTCCTAAGAGTGCAAAAATTTCACCTTTATTAATTTCTAAAGAAATATTTTTTAGAGCCTCAAAACCACCTAAATATTTTTTATTTAAATTATTGATTGAAATTATTGGTTGCATAAATAATCCTAATTTGTAATTAAGATAGTTGCTAAATTAAATATTACTAGTATTAATTTTTATTAAAATAATTGCACTAAAACTTATAATACATATATATATTTAATTATGAAAGTGTTACTATTTATAATTTTTATGTTTATAATTGCTTTTCAAAGTAATGCTAATTGGGAATTTATTTCAAAAGATAGCAAAAATTCTTCAATTTATATTGATATTAAAAGTATTAAAGTTTTTAAAAATTTAATATATGCATGGACTATGTATTCGTTAGATAAAGATGATATAAGAATTACAAAAACAGGTTATGCTTCATATATAACGCATGAATATTTTGACTGTAATACTTTATCTAGAGCTACTTTAATAGAATTAAAATTTCACAAATCGATGGGTATGGGTGAGTCATTTTATGATAGTTACCCAGATGCTATAATAGATACCCCCTCATTAGGTAGCCTTGGCTATGATTTAGTAAATAAAGTTTGTAGCTTTGCAAAGTAATCAGATTACGGCCAAAATATAATTGCTATAATCATGAAAATTACTGCAATTATAATTAATATGATTTTTCTATATATTTCTTTATTCATGCTTTTTATTATTTTGTTGTTTATCTACAAATTTCAATGCATTTCTTAACCAGTTTATTACTTCAGTTTTTTTTTCAGGTGTATAAGTATTAATTAATTTTAAGAAAGCATCATAATCTTCTATAGCAAGTTTAATTATTTTTTTAGCCTCATTTATTTTTCTATTATCTTGGTTCATTGAAAAATTTTAATCCATTAATAAGTAAAATAATTTCATATTTAATTAAAAACATAATTATTTATGAATTTAATATATATTTTTTTAGTATGTTTCAAATTCTTTAAATTTGACTTACAATAACTATATTTTTATTCTTCCTTAAATATGGGTTTTCTTCTATTAATAGAAGCATTTATTCCTTCTTTAAAATCTTTTGTATTTCTAAGAATATTTTGCTCTTTTGCTTCCAATTTTACTATTTTCTCTATTTCATCTGCCAAGCCTTTATATAATGTTTTTCTTATTGCTTTAATACCTAATGGCCCGGATGAATTAATTTCATTAGAGAGTTCTTGAGCTTTGCTCATAAGTTCTGAGTATTCAACTAAATGATCAGCTAATCCTATATTATAGGCTTCATCTCCAGATATCCTCTTACTAGTTAATAACATTAATTTAGCTTTTTGATTTCCAATAACTCTAGGTAAAGTGATAGTTGTACCAAACCCTTGATGAAATCCTAATTTTCCAAAATTAGCACTAAATCTAGCTTCCTTACAGGTTACTCTAAAATCTGCTGATAGAGCCACCCCTAATCCACCCCCAATAGCAGCGCCTTGTATTATAGCTATTATAGGTTTATTTGTTCTAAACAACCTAAGAGCTTGTTTATATAAGTTCTCATATATGTTTTCTCCTTTTATAAAATTAGATTTACTAAAATCTGCACCAGCACAAAAATTTTTTCCTTCAGAATAAAGGATTATCGACCTGCATTGTTTTTCATTATCCATTTCTTCAAAAATATCTGCAATATTACTTATAAGGTTTGCATCAAAAAAATTATGAGGTGGGCGATTAATCTTAATATATGCTGTATAATTAGTTAGTGAAAAAATTATTTGCCTAGAATTATCCATGCTATTTACCTTTTTAATTTATAATAATAAATTATATTTATAATTGATATATTAATATAAAATAGGTTAAATAAGGAAGAATGAGCCTTAATAAAATTTATATAAAATTTTTAGATAGAAAGCTATAAAGGAGTATTATTATGAAGCCAATTTGTTTAGTTATAGGTGCTGGTGCAGGCATAGGTGGGAATACAGCACATCGATTTGCTTCTGAGGGCTATCACTTAGCATTATGTAGAAGAAGCAATCAGGAAGGGCTTAATAATATGGTAAAGTCTATCAAAGATAAAGGTGGATCTGCTTCTGGACATATTCTTAATGCCGTAAAAGATGATTGTATTGAAGATGTTATTAATACATTAGAATCTGATATTGGAGCTATTGAAGTAATAATATTTAACTTAGGAGCTCAAATAGGTGATGTTTCATTAAAAGATTTAAGTTATAAACAATTTGAATTAGGTTGGCGTATGGCAACTTTTGCATTATTTAGAACAGCCTCAACTGTATTTCCATTAATGGAGAAGAGAGGTAAAGGAACTTTGATTGTAACTTCATCAACAGCTTCAGTTAGAGGCAATCCTAAACAACATTCTCATGCTTCTGCTATGGGTGGAAGAAGAATGTTATGCCAAAGCCTAAATGCAGAATATGCTCCAAAAGGAATTCATATAGCACATATTATAGTTGATGGAGCGGTAGATGCACCAGACACCTTAGGAAGAATGCTTGGCCCAAAAAATTTTCAAAAACTAAAAGAATCTAAAGGCATGGAGCATGATGGTCTTATGTTACCTGCTAAAATAGCTGACACTTATTATCATATTGCACAACAACATCGTTCAGTATGGACTCATGAATTAGATATGCGATCTTTCTCTGACAGTCCTTGGTGGAATGATAACAATAATAGCTATATATAAAACTATTTAATTGCTGAAAATTTTGCAGGTAATAAAATTTTACTTTCTTGATTCTCTATAAAATCAATTGCTTGAGAAATAAATTTTTGCCATGTTTCATTTTCAGATAATTCTTTTCTTCTTCTAGCTCTATCATCAAGACTTTCATAACCATATAGATGAACTATTTCATTTAATGGCCCTATTTCTGTATAAAAATATCCAATTTGATTTCCTAATATTTTTTTATGTACATCCATTCCTACCTTTTCATATAAGTCCATTAATGCGTTTAATTTGCCAGGTTTAATTTTATAAGTCCTATGTTCAATAATCATTTTTTATCCTTAGAAATTTAATTAATTAAAATATTTATAGTTAAAACAATATAATATATTATAAATATTTTAGGAATAATTAAATATTCTTAACAATAAAATTAATTTCTAATTTGGGTAAAATATATTGACCCCCCCTTTATTAATGACCTTCCCTTTAATATTAAGATAATCATTAGACATCATATCTAATAGTAAATCCTTACTTTTGGGAGTATTGGCTATAAAACGGCTTCCATCCTCCATTTTTCCATATAGAATTGAATAAGTAGGACCATCTTTATCATTAATAACTGTATAAGTTTCAATTGTAGATTTTCCATTGGCATTATTTCTAACTTTAGGCCCTGTTAATTTATTTATATAGTCTTGATATATATTTGTATCTTTTGGCATAAATGGTTTTATCGGCTCATTAGATGAATATATTCCTATAGATTGTTTTGTTATATAATTACCATTTGCTGTAACAAGTCCTCTACTTCCAGAATATTTTCTAACTCTTTTTACTATTTCAGAAATAGAATGCGTAACGTAATTATTACCAGGCCCTCCAAAATAAGGTAGACCTCCTGTAACTGTTAAATTTTTACCAGTATTTATATTTATACCCATTTCATCACATGCTATTTTTATAGCGGAAGGAAAACAGCTATAAATGTCAAAAAAATCAATATCTTCTATATTACATTCAGCCATTTCTAAAGCTTCTTTACAAGTAATATTCATAGCTGGAGAGCTATAAAAATTAACTCTATCACTTAGAAACCAATGGTCATAAGCATCTGCACAACCATGTAAGTAAACCCATTTATTTTTAGGAATTCCTAATTCTTTAGCATTTTTAACCGAGGTAATAATAATTGCAGCCGATTGGTCAATAAATGCATTTGCATTCATTAATTTAGTATATGGAAAACCTATATATGGATTAACAGCACTGACACTAGATATTGTCTCTGCAGAATATCCTATTTTTCTATCCGCTAATGGATTATCTTTTGCAATATTAGCAAATTTTTCTAATATCTCTCCCATTACTTTATTATGCTCTAATATACTTCTCTTTTCCTTCCCTCTAATTGCATTTTCAATTAGAGGGTATGCATATATAGCCCCCTTCATACCATGTATTTCTTCTGTTCTTGACCAACCTTTTTTACTAATTCCCCATTCTTCAAATTTAGATCCAGGGTCTTCATTCCAATTTAATTTAATACCTAGTCGCTGTGCTTTTTTTTGAGTAGATAAAGATTCACCACCTGCAATTAATGCTGTTTTAATTTCACCTTTAGTTATTAGTTCAAATATTCTATTTACTGACCATTGAGGCATATTTCCTCCAGGGTGTGAATAAATATACTTTCTAACATTATTTGCATTAATTCTGTTTGATAAAGAATAAGGTGGATTAATATATTTACCAAATGGGCAGGTAAAGCGCCAACTAGTATCAGAAAAAGACCTAATAACTAATATAGTATCAAGTGATTCAAGTATTTTATTTCCAACTTCACTATCTTTTGCTGCTTCAAAACAAGCTTTAGCTGTTAGGTCCATAGGTGAAAGGGCAATATTAGGATCTTCCTCTTTTTGAGTTATTTGCCCACAACTAACTATTATAGGTATTTTTGATTCATCCATTTTAAAACTCTGTAAATTTAATTATAAATTTAATTTATTCAATACTTAAAATATTATCAATTATTATGCTTATTTATAAATATATAATTAGAAATTATATAAAAAATACATTAGATTTAATACTCTACGTTTTGGGAGAATGTAATGAAAGAGGATATATCTTTAGAAAATCAGATTCAATCAATTTGGAATTCTATTGAAGGGTTTCATGTTGTTTATTTTATTTATACAGGGTATGAATTAAACCTTTTTAATATAATTAAAAGTTTTGGTGATAAGGGAGCTAGTCCAAACCTACTTTCTAAAAAAATATCACTTCACCATCCATATATAGAAAAGTGGTGTAATAGTGGTATAGCTTGGAAAATACTTGATGTTTTAGATAATGATAACATAATTTTAGCACCGCATATGGACGCTATTTTAACTAAAAAAGGTGATCCTAGGTTTTTATTACCATATATAAAATCTTGTGTTGATCACTTTGGCCCTGATATGAAAAGTCATTCTGATTATTATAAAAGTGGAAAAACATATACATTTCAAGAGCATAGCCATAATTTCTCAAATGATATAGGAAGTATTACTGAGGGTTTGCAAACATTAATAACAAATAAAATTATTCCTAATAATAAAGAGATAAATGATATACTTATGCACGGAGGGTCTTTATTAGATTTTGGTTGTGGCACAGCTAAGCTATTAACTAAGCTATCTAATAGATATCCTAAAGCTTTATTTTATGGTTTAGATATTGATAAAAATGGAATAAAAATAGCTAATGATAAAATTAAAAAGGAGAATAAATTAGATTTTATTAAGATATATGACGGAAATAGTACTCTATTACCTGATAATGATAGTGTAGATATAATAACAATGGTTGAAGTGTTTCATGAAATATCTAAAAATATTAGGCCTATTGTCTTAAGTCAGGTACATAAATACTTGAAGCCAAATGGTATTTTACTTATTTTAGATGAAACAATGCCTAATAAAGAAAACTTAAGACATAATAACGCACAATTAGCTGTGCTTACGCAATATAATGAAATGACCTGGGGTAATGAAGTACCAACAAAGCTAGAACAGGATAATTTACTTTTAAATGCAGGTTTTTTATTGCCTGAAAGAAAAATAATCGGAGGATTATTTACTCTACTTATTTGTAAACAAAAAGAAAAC
>JAQWRB010000108.1 GCA_029243935.1 Alphaproteobacteria bacterium | reverse complement strand
TATTCATTTTGCTTAGTTAAAAAAAATATTGTTAGGTATAATATCAAAAAAAAAATATCTAAATTTGAAAAAGATATGAGACTAGAATTTGCTAATCTTTATATAAATAATATCCTACATAAAACTATTTCTTTAAAATGTACATCAATTGATATAATAACAAAGGTTTTAACACAAATAGATATTCTCCATTTTGAGAGAACTAATTATGTAAATTATATAAAAAGTTTGGAAACTATCTAAAATGACTTCACTTTGGGTATTAATAAAAGGATTTGGTATTATTGGAGTCTCCGCATTTGGTGGTGGAGCTACTATGATAAAATTAATACAAGAAACATTTGTAGAAAAATATAATATTATAAACGCTACTGAATTTGCTAATATTTTAGGAGTTACCTTCTTATTTCCTGGCCTAACTGGGGTTAAATTAGCTGCAATTATTGGATTTAAATCTGGAGGTATATTAGGAGCTATGTCAGCAATTATTGCTCTAAATATACCTGGAATACTATTAGCCTTAATAGGCTACACCTTTATCTTAGCAAACAAAAATACATCTCTTGTTTCTAAAGGAATAATGGCTATGGGATTTGCAGCTATAGCAATGTTAGCATCTGCACTTGTAGATTTAATTCGTCCAAATATTTCAAATAGTGTCTCCTGGATAGCGATATTATTAACACTAATATTATTTATTTTAGTTTCATTCTTTAACGTGCCCGCCATACTAGCTTTAATTATATTTTTAATAAGTTTTGTAGTGTTTGTATAATAATTAATATTAATATTTAAAATTTTTAGTCCCTTTATTAATTATTAATAAGCCAGGAATAGCTAAAATTGTTGTCATAATAAAAAATAAAATCCATTTGATATTGCTATCTAGGCCGCTTTCTAAATTAATATTAATAAATTGACTTATAAATATTATAAGGCTCTCCCAATTTATTCCTTCCACCATCCAGCCTGCTGGTGCTGATAATTGTGTTCTTGATAAGGCCATAAAAGAAGTCAGAAGAGCAAATTGTGTAGCTATATATCGAGGATCAACTAACTTTGATAAATAAGCTAGAAAAGCTGCAGTTCCAATTCCCCCTGCTAAATTCTCGATAGATATTGTTAGCATTAAAACATTTGTATTTACGCCTACAATTCCTTGAAAGGCAAAAAATAAATTTGAAAACATTTGTAGAAAGCCGCCAATAAATAAAACATAAATAATATTGTATTTTGAGACTAATAAACCACCGAGAAACAATCCTATTAAAGTTGCCGCCAGCCCTATAACTTTCACAATATTAGCAATTTGAATTTTTGAAAAACCAATATCCAGCAAAAAAGGCGTGGTCATATTTCCTGCTAGTGCATCGCCTAGTTTATATATTGCTATAAAAATTAATATCCATACCCAGGATTGTCTTTGTGAAAACTCAATAAAAGGATCTAAAACAGCTTTTTTAATCCATTGAATAAAATTAGCAAAATTAATTGATTGTTTTTCACTAATATCAATTATACTATTATTAGGCAAAAATAATAAAATTATTGGTCCAACTAAAAAACATAAAGACATAATTATAAAAGCTAGATGCCAAGACATAAATTCTGCCAAATATAGAGCTCCTGCCCCCCCAACAATTAGAGCAATTCTATACCCTAAAACATATGTTGCAATTCCTGCTGCCAACTCTTTTTCTGAATGCAGTTCTATTCTATAAGCATCCAAAGCTATATCTTGTGTAGCTGAAATAAATGCTGCACTACATACCATCAAAGCTAACATATATAAATCTTCTAAAGGATTTATATTAGAAATTATAAAGAAAAATATAAAAAGAATTATTTGTGTGAGTAGCAACCAGCTTCTTCTTTTTCCTAATAAATTATTTAAAAAAGGAATTTTTATTGTATCTACTAAAGGTGACCATAAAAATTTAAGAGCATAAGGGGTTCCAGCTAAAGCAAACAATCCGATCGAAGTTAAACTTAAACCAGAATCCATTAAACGGGCTGACATAGTAGCACCAATTAGTGGTAAAGGAAGTCCTGCACAGAAACCTAGTGGAATAAATGCTAAAATATTATATTTGTTATATGGTCCTAATTTAGATAGAACTATTTTATATATATAATTCATTAACCATACTTTATAGAAATAGATATTAAATAAAAGTTTTATAAACATTAAATATGGTTTTTTAATCTTGCTTAAAGGAGGCAAATTTATGAGAAATTTTTTAGTAATACTATTAATACTTGCTACTGGCTTAATAATAGGTTGTGATCAGTCTGAACAACAAGCACAAGGAGAAACGTCAGTAAAAAAAGTTAAATGGAAAATGGGAAGTACTTTTCCTGGCTCCTTAGTACAAATTGGAACTTTAGGTGTTCGTTTACAAGACCAAGTCAACTTAATATCCGGTGGAAATATTAATATTAAATTTTTTGAGCCAAGTGCACTTGTTCCTCCTTTAGAAATTTTTGATGCTGTATCTACCGGCGGAATAGATGCCGGCTGGGGAACACCTGGTTACTGGGCAGGTAAAGTTCCTGCATTACAACTTTTTTCTTCCGTACCATTCGGCCCCCCTGCTAGTGAATATATGTCGTGGATGTATTTTGGGGGAGGAAAAGAGTTTTATGAAGAGCTGTATGCAAGACATAATATAAAAGGCATACTTTGCGGAATTATTCCTCCAGAAGCTTCTGGCTGGTTCAGAGAAGAAATTAATGGACCAGAAGATCTAAAGGGCTTAAAAATGAGATTCTTTGGTTTGGGAGCAAAGGTAATGGAGAAAGTAGGAGTGTCCACACAACTTCTGGCTGGAGGGGATATTTATCCTGCACTAGAACTTGGTACAATAGATTCAACCGAATTTTCTATGCCTGCTATTGATTTAGAATTAGGATTCTATCAAATTGCAAAACATTATTATTTTCCTGGATGGCATCAACAATCAACTTTTATGGAATTAATGATTAATCTTGAAAAATGGAATTCATTGTCGGAAACACAGAAAGCTCAAATAGAAGCTGCTTGTGGAGATAATTTTCGTCACGCTATAGCCGAAGGAGAAGGCATTCAAGGGCCTGCGCTCAAAACTCTTCAAGAAAAAGGGGTGACGCTGCATACTTGGTCGCCAGAAATGCTAGCTATATTTGAAAATGGTTGGAATGAAGTGGCTGCAGAACTAGTAGAATCTGATGAAGATTTTGCTAAAGTTTGGGCTTCTCTTACTGAGTTTAGAAAAAACTATAAAGCATGGAAAGAACTTGGTTACCTTAAATAACCTATATGATTTACAATCAAAGCAGGGCTTAAAGTATAAGCCCTGCTTTATTCTTTATATATTCTTTTAAGTTTTTTTCTGGTCTGCCTCCATAATGTGAAATGATTTCTGACGAACATGCAGCTCCCAAAACACCTGCCTTTATTAAATCTAAGTTTTTAGATAGCCCGGCTAAAAACCCCGCCGCAAAAAAATCTCCTGCGCCTGTTGTATCTAATACATTTGTAGAAAATGCCTCAATTTTATGAATAGTTGTTTTTTCTATAATTGCAGCTCCTTTATATCCTTGCGTTACTACCCCTACTTCCACAACATCTTTAAGAAAAGTATATGCATCTCCTAATACATCTGTCTCATATAAGGACTTTATTTCACCCTCATTACTAAATAAAATATCTACATGGTTTTCTATAAAATATTTCATTTTTTTACGATGTCTTTCTACACAAAAAGCATCAGATAATGTAAATGCAACTTTTGCATTGTGCGCCCTAGCATATTCTGCTGCTTTTTGAAATGCTTCTTGCGCCTCTGGAGGGTCAAATAAGTAACCTTCTAAATAAACAATTTTGGATGATGCTATTTGCTCTTCATTAATATCTTTAAGTGTTAATTTACTCGAAGAGCCTAAAAATGTTGCCATAGTTCTCTCAGCATCAGAAGTTACCAAAATTAAACATCTTGCTGAAGGTTCCCCAGTATCTAAAGGGCTAGTAGTAAAGATAATATTGGAATTTACTAAATCTGAATGAAAAATATTTCCAAGCTCATCATCTGATCGTTTTCCTATAAATGCACTTTTACAACCCAGTTCAGATAAACCAAATATAGTATTAGCTGCTGAGCCTCCTGACATTTGTACTTTATTTTTCATCTCTGCATAAATATTTTTTGATATTGTCTCATCAACTAATGTCATAGAACCTTTATTAAGGTTATGGTTTTCTAAGAAAGCATCGTCTGCATTTGCAATTACATCTATTATTGCATTACCTATACCTAAAACATCAATATTTTTTTCTAAAAACATTATAATTCCTTTTTAATTTAATAATTACTAAAGTATATTTATATAGGAGATGCCATATTTGTAAAAAAAAAGGAATTTTAAAATGACTTCATTAAGCAATAATTTATGGAAAAAAAGTGCAACTGAGGTTGTATCTTTATTAAAAAACAAAGAAATATCTTCTGAAGATGCCCTCAACAGCAACCTTAAAAGAATCAATGAAACTCATAGCAGTATTAATGCTGTCATTACTGTATGCGAAGACAGAGCTAGAAAACAAATTAAAAACCTTAATACTACTAATCAAAACCATCCTGGTTATCTCCATGGTTTACCGGTTGTAATTAAAGATTTAACTAATGTTAAGGGAGTAAGAACAACATATGGATCTAAAATATATAAAGATCATATCCCAGAAACTTCAGACTTTCTTGTTGAAAGAATAGAGCAAATGGGTGGGGTAATAATAGGTAAAACTAATACTCCAGAATTTGGAGCTGGCTCGCAAACTTTTAATGAAGTATTTGGAGAAACTCCTAACCCTTGGAACCTAGGATATACTTCAGGTGGCTCCTCTGGAGGAACTGCTTCAGCTTTAGCTGCAGGTGCTGCTTGGCTCGGAACCGGCAGTGACCTTGGAGGTTCCTTAAGAAACCCTGCCAGTTTTTGCGGGGTTGTTGGAATAAGAACTACTCCAGGAACCATCATACATGGTCCACAAAATTTGCCTTTAAATGACCTTTCTGTTGATGGTCCTATGGCCAGAAATGTTGAAGATATCGCATTGTTTTTAGATACACTATCTGGATTAGATCCTAGAGACCCCCTATCTATTAGTGCACCTAAAAAGCCTTATCAAAATGCTATAAACGAAAATGTTCCTAAATTAAATATTGGGATAAGCGATGACTATGGTTTCCTTGCATGTGCTCCTGAAGTTCGTGAATCTATTAATCAGGCAGAAAAAATATTACTGGCTATGGGGCATCATGTTGAAAGAACCTGCCCAGATTTCTCAAATGCAGAGGAAACGTTCCAAGTTTTAAGGGCCCACATGCTTGCTACAGATAAAAGAGAATTATATTCTTTGCATAAAAATACTATTAAAGAAGACTTAAGGCTTAACATAGAAAAAGGGTTTCATTTAACAGAAGAACAAATTGGTAAAGCTCAATTATCTAGAGGAAAACTGGTTAATAACACTAATCTGTTTTTTGAAAAGTTTGACCTTTTAATTTCTCCTTCATCAATGGTCGCACCTTTTAACATTAAAGAGCCTTGGCCAAAAAAAGTTGAACAAACACATTTTGATAACTATGTAAGTTGGCTGATGACTGCCGCAACTATTTCTTTAACTGGCTGCCCCTCTTTGGCCGTGCCATTTATAAAAATAGAGAACAATTTACCAATTGGGATACAAATTGTGACTAGACGCAGAAACGAATCCTTGCTTTTAAGTTTTGGACATTTGTTTCAAAAATACACAAATAATTATAATATTACCCCTATAGAGCCTGGCTAATTTCTTTGCATAAAATACAAAGTAAATACTATATAATTGATATATTTTTATTATCATTAAGAAATTTATTTGACCCTAAAGTATTCAAGTGGGTTATATATACGATGATCGTAACACTTATAGGACTTGCCTCTATAACTTATACTATAGTTTATTTTGTAAAAGATTGGCTTGATACAGGAATTCCCTTTCTTGGGAATTTTTTAATTTATGGTGCTACTCTTGCTGCTTTATGGGGATCAACAATTTTATTTGTTCCTATTTCAACAATTATCTTTGCAATCTTTCAAGATAAGATTATGGATCAAATTGAAAAAACATATTATCCAGAAACAAGTGGTGAATTAAATATAAAAATTGCAACAATGTTTTTTGCCGGTATTAAACTTTTAGGATGGTCGCTACTAATAAATATTATTATATTTCCAGTCGCTCTCTTTTGGGGTAATTCATTATTCTGGGTACCGGTAAACATATTGATAACAGGTTATTTGATTTCTAAAGAGTATATGGAAGCTATTGGGTTAAGAAAGATGACCTTTGCACAAACAAAAGA
>JAQWRB010000052.1 GCA_029243935.1 Alphaproteobacteria bacterium | reverse complement strand
CCAGCATCTGTACCCGCTACTTTAAAGTCCATATCACCTAGATGGTCTTCATCTCCTAATATATCAGATAATACTGCATACTTATCGCCTTCTTTTATTAGACCCATTGCTATTCCTGCAACTGGTTTTTTTATAGGAACTCCTGCATCCATTAGTGCTAATGATGCACCACATACAGTTGCCATGGATGAAGAGCCATTAGACTCAGTAATTTCAGACAGTACTCTCACAGTATAAGGAAAATCTTCATGGTCCGGCATCATAGGATGTATAGCTCTCCAAGCTAACATTCCATGGCCAGTCTCTCTTCTACCTGTAAATAACCGTCCAGCTTCTCCAACTGAATATGGTGGAAAATTATAATGCAGCATAAAGTTTCTTTTGGAGTCTCCCTCTAGAGAATCTAATATTTGTTCATCTCTACCACCACCTAAAGTCATAGAAACTAAAGCCTGCGTTTCTCCTCTAGTAAACAGAGCGGAGCCATGAGTTCTTTCTAGAATACCTACTTCAGAAACAATAGGTCGTATTTTATTTAATACTCGTCCATCTATTCGTTTTCCTGTTTTTAAAACTTGCCCTCTAACTAAATCTTTTTCTGCTTTTTTCAATTGAGCATTTACTTGCCCCATATCTAATTCTGAACCCGCTGCTTCTTCAATTACTTTAGATCTAATTTCATTGAGCATATCTTGACGTTTTTGCTTAACTATTTGTGAATAAGCTTTCTTTAATACTGTTTTAGTATGCTTTTCTACATGCTTTACTTCTTCTTTACCTATAGATTTAGGAGTAAAGTCCCAAGCATCCTTAGCGGCTTGTTCTGCTAAACTTATTATTGTCTTAATAACAGATTTAATTTCTTTATGTCCAAAATCTACAGCTCCTAACATAATTTCTTCTGAAAGCTCATTTGCTTCAGATTCAACCATTAGAACACCTTTATTAGTTCCAGCTACTACTAAGTCTAATGCTGAATTTTCTAATTCTTCATAGGTAGGATTTAAAACATATTTTTCATCAATCCAGGCAACTCTAGCACCTCCAATTGGTCCTAAAAAAGGAACACCAGATATAGTTAATGCTGCGGCAGTTCCAATTATAGCTGGAATATCAGGGTTATTCTCTAGATCATGACTAACTACGGTACATATAACTTGAACCTCATTCATAAACCCTTCCATAAACAATGGCCTGATAGGTCGATCAATTAACCTAGAAGTTAAAACTTCTTTTTCACTTGGACGACCTTCTCTTTTAAAAAAACCTCCAGGTATTTTTCCTGCTGCTGAAGCCTTTTCTTGATAATGAACAGACAAAGGAAACCAATCCTGATTTGGTGTTGCATTTTTTGCTGCAACTACAGTGCACAATACTTGAGTAGCTCCGTATGTTACCATTACCGCCCCAGCTGCTTGACGCGCAATTTTTCCTGTTTCTAAAACTAACCTTTTTCCGCCAAATTCTATCTCTTCTCTACTTATATCAAACATATAATTTCCTTTTTACTTCCTCTAGATTTAGATCATTAAGTCTATAGACTTAACCATTAAAAATATTATTATTTTCTTAAACCTAAATCTTTAATTATTTTTAAATATGATTCTTGTTCTTTAGCCTTTAAATAGTCTAGTAAGCGCCTTCTTCTATTTACCATCTTTAAAAGGCCTCTTCTTGAGTGAACATCTTTTTTATGGTCTTTAAAATGACCAGTAAGATTGTTTATTCTTTCCGTTAAAATACCAATCTGCACCTGTGGAGAACCAGTATCTCCCTCTTCTCTTGCAAATTGTTTAATTACTTCTTGTTTTCTCTCAGCTGTTATCGACATCAACAGTCTCCATTATTTAATTGTTAAAAACTCTAAAGGGATGAATATATTTGCCTTCAATTCTAGCAAGAGCTACAGGAGCATCATTACTAGTAATATAAGCTTCTTTATTATAAGTCCCTTCTTCTAATACTAAATCTTCTATAAGGACTTTTTGGCCTCTAGAAATAAGCAATGCCTCATCACTAGTAATATCAATTGCCGGGATGTCGTCCAGCACAAAAGATATAGGCCTTATAGCCTTAGATATTGTTGCTTTATCTACTAGGTTAGCAATATCTGCAAGTAAAATCGCATCTTTATCAAAAAAAGGTCCTACAGATAAACGTTTTAAGTAAGCTACATGTCCATATGTATTCAAAGCCCTAGCTATATCTCTAGCTAAAGATCTTACATAAACTCCTTTGCCACATTCTATTTTTAATCTAGCTAAATCTTTATTAAGATATTTTACTAAATATATTTCTTTTATAAATACTTCTCTTTCAGGTATGTCAGAAATAATTGAATTTCTTGCAAGTTTGTATGATCTTACCCCATTAATTTTAATCGCTGAATATGCAGGTGGTTTCTGCTTAATTATTCCTGAAAATTTCCGAAGAATATTAATTATATCAGTCTTTAAGGGCCTTGTATTACTTTCTGCTACTATTTTTCCTTCTAAATCATCTGTATCTGTAGCAGATCCCCATTTTATATCAAATTCATAAGATTTACTAGAGTTCATTGCAAAACTAATAGTTTTTGTTGCTTCTCCTAATGCAATAGGCAAAACACCGGAAGCCAAAGGGTCTAAAGTTCCTGCATGTCCTGCTTTTTTTACGTTAAGAATCTTCTTTATTTTATTCACTACCGTTGCAGAAGTCATGCCTACTTCTTTATTTACTAATATCCAACCGCTCTTTATATTTTTTAAATCTTTCTGCAAACAAATATTTCCTATAATTGATCTTTCTTGGCACTATTAATTAAATTATCAATATAAGACTGCCTAGCAAAACTATCATCTAGCATAAAATTTAATCTGGGAGCTCTTCTTAATTTTAACTCTCTAGTTAAAGGTCCTATTAATGGACGACATGAATTATTTAATGCAGAGACTAATTCTGCAGAATTATTAATGCCACCAAGAGTAGAAATATATACTGAAGCATTACTTAAATCAGGAGACACCCTTACTTCTGTAACTAATATTGATGTTTTATCTATAATTGAATTATGAAAACTATGATTTTGCATCATAAAAGAAATAGCTTTTCTTAAGTTTTCTCCAACTTTTAACTGACGAGCCGAAGGCCCAATGTTTTTTTTTTTCATTACTGTAAAGTAGGTATTTCAGTTTTTATTTCAAAACACTCTATCAAGTCACCTTCTTTAATATCTTCATAATTTACTAATGACATACCACATTCTGTGCCTTCTTTAACTTCATCTACTTCCTTCTGATGATGTTTAAGTGTAGCTAAATCACCTTCGTGAATCACAACATTATCTCGTAATAAACGAACCTTAATATTCTTCTTTACAATACCTTCAGTAATTTCACAACCTGCAATCTTTCCAACTTTTGTAATTTTAAATACTTTTTTAATTTTTGCATAGCCAAGAAATACTTCCGTTTCAATAGGTGCCATCAGTCCAGATAGAAGATTCTTAATATCATCAAGTATTTCATAAATTATTGAATAATATTTGATTTCAATATTATTCTGCTTTGCTATTCTTTTTGCTGGAGCATCTGCTCTAACATTAAAACCTATTACAATGGCACCTGAAGATACAGCCAGCATAATATCACTTTCATTTAAAGCTCCAACTCCAGACAATATGATTTGTGAAGCAACTTCTTCATTTTGCAAGTCACGCAGTGCTGCAGAAATAGCTTCCATAGAGCCATTTACATCTGTTTTTAATATTATTGGTAAAGCTTTTCTTTGACCTTGTTTTATTTGAGTTAACATTTGATCCACATTAGTTACAGCTGCTTTAGCTGTTAATGGGTTATTTTTTTGAGCAATACTTTGTCTATATTCTGATACTTCTCTAGCTCTTGATTCACTATTAACTACCGCAAATTGATCTCCGGCTTGCGGTACAGAATTTAAACCGAGTATCTCAACTGGTTCACTAGGTTCTGCAATATTTTTTCTATTACCTTTATCATTAAGTAACGCTTTTACTCTACCCCAGTTTGCGCCAGCTACTACTATATCTCCTACTTTTAAACTTCCGCTAGAGACTAATAAAGTTGCTACTACGCCACGACCAGCATCTACTCTAGATTCTACCACTACGCCCGAAGCATTACCTTTTTTTTCAGCCTTTAAATCTAATAATTCTGCTTGCAAATTAATAACGGCAAGCAATTCATCTATATTCGTCTTTTTTAATGCTGACACTTCTACAGCCACTACTTCTCCACCAACATCCTCTGTAATTACATTATGTTGTAATAGGTCCTGCTTAACCTTTAATGGATTGGCTCCAGGAGCATCTATTTTATTTATAGCTAATACTATAGGCGCTTTTGCTTCTAAAGCATGCTGAACAGCTTCAATAGTTTGAGGCATTACAGAATCATCTGCGGCAACTACTAAGACTACTATATCTGTTATATTTGCTCCACGTGCTCTCATAGCACTAAATGCGGCATGACCTGGCGTATCTATAAAAGTAATAGTCTGTTTGTCTTTTGTTACTACTTGATAAGCGCCAATATGTTGCGTAATCCCACCAGACTCTTTGCTTACAATATCAGTAGATCTAATTGCATCAAGTAATGAGGTTTTCCCATGATCAACATGACCCATCACCGTAACAACTGGAGACCTTTTTTCTCCGGTAGAGTTATCTTTTATTACTTCTAAGCCTTTTTCTACATCTGCATCTGAGACTCTTTTTACTGTATGCCCAAATTCTATTACAACTAACTCTGCAGTATCTCCATCAATGGTTTGGTTAGTAGTAGCTAATACACCACTTTTCATAAGAGACTTAACTACTTCTCCACTTCTTATTGCCATTCTATTTGCAAGCTCTTGAATAGTAATTATTTCAGGAATAATTACTTCTCTTACAATCTTCTTTGTTGCCTCTGCTCCACCACCAGCATTCATTCTTTTTTCACGCTCTCGTGCTCTCCTTACAGATGCTAGAGAACGTTGACGCCCTTCATCTTCGAATGCCTGATTAATAGTTAATTTTTTTTGTCTTCTTTTTCCAAAATCTCTTCCTAATGACAATTGTTTTTTAGCATTTTTTTTCTTTTCTTCAGCTTCTTCTTCTTTTCTTAGACGAATTGATTTATCACTATCTGATTCTTTTACGGGTACAGGAATATCTGCAACCTTTTCTTTTACCTCTTTATTTTCATTAGAATCTAAACTACCTATTTTTTTATTCTCTTTTTCTTCTTCAAGAGATTCTTCTGCTACATTATTTTTAATTTTTTCTTTCATCTTAATGGAATTGTTTAAAGCTTTTAATCTCGCTTCCTTTTCCAAATTCGATAAACCCATATCTTTGTCTATAACAGGCCTATCAATTTGTTGAGAGTCAAAAGCTTTATAGGTTCTAACTTTCTTAACTTCTACTGATACTGATTTCGTTCTTCCATGGGAAAAAGATTGTCTTACAGTCCCGCCACCAATTGTTTTTTTTAATTCCAGTCTAGGAGAAGAAAAACCTAATGTTTGTGAGGCATTAGTAGTTTTTTCTTCTTCTTTTTTTATATCTGGCTTCTTATCAACCATAAATTTAACCTTCTTAATTAATAATTTTACTTAATTGAAATCTCATTAACTTATAAAAATCTGCTTTTAATTTTTCAGACATATTGCTTATAACTATTCCCATACATAATACATTTTTATAACCTAGCGCCTTACCTATATCCGCTCTAGAAAAAGTTTTATCTAATAAAATTTTGCGCTCTTCTATTTTTTTTAAAAATATATTATTTAATTTCTCATCTTCTTTAGCTATTAAAACTACATCAATATTATTATTATTTAAACTTTTAACTACTTTATCATATCCTATTTCTAATAAGCCTGCTTTTTTACATAAACCTAGTAGGTTTAAAATTTTTAATTTTAAATTACTTTCTATACTTTCAGTAAAATAGTTTAGTATATTTAATCTTTTATTTAAAATTTTATCAAATGCTTGGTTCCTTATAGCCTTTTCTATATCACACCTAGAAGGATTGCACCATATCCCTTTTTCATTTAACTTAGCATTAACATCACAAATTAAAATATTATTCATTTCTTTAAATAACAACATTTCTTTAATATAAAAAATATTTCCTGTTAAAGAACAAGCAATTTTATGTTTTTCGTCCATAAAAAACCATTTCTAATAAATATTAATAATTACTTTTCTTCATTGTCCTCTTCTTTTTTTTCTTCGCCATCTTCTTCAAACCAACCAGCTCTGGCTCTCATAATTATATCGTCTGCATCTTTATTTGATAAATTAATACCTTCTATTATTTCTTTGAACTCATCACTAGCCAAATCTGCTAAATCATTAACATTTTTAATATTAGCATTGCCAAGCTTTACTAACATCGCAGAGCTTAAACCTTCAAACGCAGATAATTCTGCACTAAGCCCTAATTTCTCTATATCCTTTTTAAGCCCTTCATCTGCTTCCTTTAAACTAGTTAAAGCTCTCTCCCTTAATTCTTCAGCAACTTTTTCATCAAAACCTTCAATTTCAACTAAATCACCTATAGGAACATAAGCAACTGCTTCTAAAGATGCAAAGCCTTCTGTAACCAAAACTTGTGCTATCACTTCATCTACATTTAATCTATCTATAAAAAGCTGAGAAATATTTTTCATTTCTTTTTGTCTTCTTTCAGATTCTGACCCTTCAGTTAAAATATCTATGTCCCATCCAGTTAACTGACAAGCAAGCCTAACATTTTGTCCTCTTCTACCAATCGCTAAACTTAACTGTTCATCAGGCACAACTATTTCAACCTTTTTTTGCTCTTCATCTAATACTACTTTAGTAACCTCGGCAGGCGCCAAAGCATTAACTAAATAAGTAGCCACATCTTCTGAATATGGAATAATATCAATTTTTTCATTCTGTAACTCTGCTACTACTGCTTGCACTCTACTTCCTCGCATTCCAACACATGCTCCAACTGGGTCAATAGAATTATCTTTAGATAAAACAGAAATTTTAGCTCTACTTCCAGGATCCCTTGCTACAGCAACTATTTCAATTATACCATCATATATTTCCGGAACCTCCTGCGTAAAAAGCTTAGCCATAAATTCATTGGCTGTTCTAGACAAGTATATTTGAGGACCTCTTTGTTCTTGTTTTACTTCAGATATATGTGACCTAATTCTGTCTCCGGGCCTAAATGTTTCTCTAGGTATAACATCATCCCTTCTAATAAAAGCTTCTCCTCTTCCTAAATCCACAATTACATTGCCGTATTCAACTCTTTTTACTAAACCATTAACTACTTCCCCAACCCTATCCTTAAATTCTTCATATTGTTTTGCACGTTCTGCATCTCTTACTTTCTGAACAATAACTTGTTTTGCAGTTTGTGCTGCAACTCTACCTAATTCTATTGGCGGTAAAGGATCATAAAAATAGTCTCCTATTGTAGCAGAACTGTCTCTTTTAAGGCCTTCTTCTAATGTAATTTCAGTATATTTATTTTCTACCACTTCTGAGACTTTTAACACTCTAGCAAGCTCAATTTCTCCGTTTTTTCTGTTTATTCCTGCTATAATTTCTAATTCTTGCCCATATTTTCTTTTGCCCGCAGATTGAATTGCCTGCTCCATGGCTTCAATAACTATTTCCTGATCAATAGATTTTTCTCTAGCTACAGATTCAGCTATCTGTAATAATTCAGGTCTAGCTATATTTTGATTTAATTCTTTTTCTAACATTTGTTAACCTTTCAAATTTATACTATAAATCACTGAATACTAACTTTGCTTCATCAATAGATGCAATAGGTATAATAAGGATTTCATCATCTTTATTATCTATAAAAGTTATTTTTTTATCTACACACTCTTTAATTAATCCAGTAAATCTAATTTTCTTCTTACATTCCTCTTTTAATTTTATTTTGGCTTTACTACCTATAAATCTCTTAAAATCACTATACTCAATTATTGGTCTTTCTAATCCAGGTGAAGAGATTTCCAAATTATATTCACCTACTATAAAGTCTTTCTCATCTAAAATTTCTGATATAAGTCTACTCAACTTAGTACACTCTTTTATAGTAATCTCAGATAGATCTGCTCTTTCAATCATAAATTGCAAAGTTTTTGTATAACTTTCAATCATGCTTATTCTTACAACTCTAAAACCTAAACTTTTTATGCTTTGCATTAATTTAGGAGCAATTTCTATAACCTCCTTGGCTTGAACTATTTTAGAAAAATTTTCTAATTTTTCATCCACATTTTACTCCAAAAAAAAATAAGCCTTTCAGCTTATCAATTGTCTACTCTATAATCTTTAATATTAAATAATTATACACTAATAATTTTTTAAAATCAATTATTCTTATTTAGTTTAAAAAATTGAAAAAAATAACAAATACTTCCTAGTTTTTTTGCCCTCTCTTCATATTTAGTACTAGGCCAGTTCTCTGGTTTTTTTAAAAAATCTTCTTTACTTTTAGCCACCCAAATTAAATTATGGCTATTTAAAAAATGATGCAGTATCCAAGACACATAATTATTATGATCAGAGGCCACTCGCAGTTCCCCATTTTCTTTTAAAATATTAGAAAGGTTTTTAATTAAATTTTTATTTATTAAACGTCGCTTATGGTGCTTTTTTTAGGCCAAGGGTCTGGAAATAATATAAATACTTTTGATATACTCCCTGTTTTTAAAGAAGTTATAATTTTTCTAGCATCACCGCTAAAAATTTTTACTCTTTGTAGTTGTTCTTTATTTAATAATGCAAGTAAATTTGCTACTCCATTTAGGTAGGGTTCACAGCCAATTATAGCAATATTTTTTTTATTATCTAATTGCCATTTTATATGTTCGCCAGAACCAAAACCTATTTCTAACCAAATTTCTGTAATATTTTTAGGAAATAACCTTTCTAAATTAAAAGCATCTTCTACTTTCATATTAACAATAGGTAAAACCTTTGCTAATAAAAGGTTTTTTTTTTACCTAATGTTCTTCCTATTCTTCTTCCATGCAATGTTTTTTGCATAACCTTTAACCAATAGCTGCTAATAGTAATTTTGCCTTATCTGTTTTTTCCCAAGTAAAAGATTTATCACTCTTAGATTCTCTTCCAAAATGTCCATAAGCTGCAGTTGATAAATAATTTACATTTGATAGATTAAGCATATCTCTTATTCCTCTTGGGGTAAGGTCAAAAATCTTCTTTATTATATTTACTAATTCTAAATCGTTTATCTTACCTGTACCATACGTATTAATATATACAGATAACGGTTCTACCATCCCAATAGCATATGCTAATTGAATAGTGCACCGCTCAGCTAAACCTGCATAAACAATATTTTTAGCTACATATCTTGCTGCATAGGCTGCAGACCTATCAACTTTAGATGGATCTTTTCCAGAGAAAGCTCCCCCTCCATGTGGGCAAGCCCCTCCATATGTGTCAACAATGATCTTTCTTCCTGTAAGACCCGCATCTCCATCGGGGCCCCCAATCTCAAATTTCCCAGTAGGGTTAATAAATATTTTATGTTCTGGTGGAACCCATTCTATTGGTAAAGATTTTTCAATAATAGGATACAAATAATCAAATATTTTATTCTTACTTAAATTTGGTGCATGTTGTGTAGAAACAACAATATTATCACAGCCAATTGGTTTATTATCGTCATTATATATTAAAGTTACTTGTGACTTTGAATCAGGAAGTATACCCGGAACATTTCCTAATTTTCTTTCCTTTGCTAATAATTCTAAAATTTTATGACTAAATTGAATAGGCGCTGGCATAAATTCTTTTGTCTCTGTACAGGCATACCCAAACATAATTCCTTGGTCACCTGCTCCTTCAGACCTATTATCATTTGCATCAACTCCTTGCGCTATATCAATAGATTGTGCATGCAAGAAGCAACTAAAATCAAAATGTTTCCAATGAAAATTTTCTTGTTCATATCCGATTTCTTTTACTATTTTTCTAGTTATTTCTTCTATTTCTTCATATTTTATTTCATTTCCTCTAATCTCACCTGCAAGAATAACCTTATTTGTTGTAACCATAGTTTCACAAGCAACTCTTACTTTATCCTTCTCCTCACTTTTATCTAAGTAAGCGTCAACTATTGCATCAGAAATTTGATCACATATTTTGTCAGGATGTCCTTCAGAAACTGATTCAGATGTAAAAAGATAATTATTAATCATAAAAATTTTCCTTAATTTAAAGTTTTTTCTTTATAAATACAAATCTTGCTAACATCAACATAAAGATAGACATAATAATATATAATACATTTCCATATATTGAAAATATTGTCTTTTTATTATTTGTTGACAAATGAATATCTATAACCCCCTCTTGACCTATCTCTAAGCGCTTTATAAATCTTCCATTTCTGTCAATTACAGCTGACACGCCAGTATTTGCTGATCTAACTAATGGCAACCCCTCTTCTATTGCCCTTGCACGTGCAGCTGCCAAGTGTTGAAGGGGACCATATGTATCTCCATACCATGCATCATTAGTAATATTAATTAAAATATCAGGTCTGGTACCATTAATAATTTTTCCAGAAAAAATAACTTCATAACATATTAAAAGACCAATACTATGTTTAATTTTTGAAAGATTAAATACATTAAAATCTTGGCCGCTTGAAAAATCTAAAGATCCATCTGTAAATTTTTCAAAATTTATTATTTTTTTGAAATGATTATATTCTCCAAAGGGAACTAATTTAATTTTATCATAATACATACTAATTTTTTCTAAATTATCTATAATATATGCGCTATTATATATGTCTGTAAGCTTTCTATTTTTATAATTAGTTCTTGTTATACCTGTTATTAAAATTTGATTGCTCTTTAGCCAACTAAAAACATTTATTTGCTTTTCTAATACAGAAGAATTGTATGGAAATGCTGATTCTGGCCAAATAATTATACTAGGATTAAAATTGCTTTTTTCTGTTAATGATAAATTAATTAGCTTTTCTAGGTGTTGGGGTTTTAAGTTTGTATTCCATTTCTCATCCTGTTTGATAGACGGTTGTACAACACGCACAGACAGCAAACTATTATTTTTATCACTAAATAACGTTAATTCAATAGTACTATATGTTAAGAATAAAACTAATGGTAAAAGTGCATAAAAGCCATATCTTATCTTATAAAAAAATAAAATAAATGCTATACAACCTAGATAACTCAATAAACCTAGCCCATATATTCCAATTAAAGAAACTGGTTGCATAAAAATATAAGATTCAGACCAAATATAACCTAAAATATTCCATGGAAACCCTCCAAATAAATTGCCTCTTAAATATTCACTTATAGATAATAATGAACTAAATAATAAAGCAAACCCGAATACATTTAAATTCCACTGGTCACTTAAGTATTTAGAAAGAGCACAACTTATACCTATAAAAATTGATAAGAATATCGCTAGTATTAAAACTGCTATAAGGCCTACCAATATTCCTGCATGCATAGTAAATTCAAATGCGAAAGATATCCAATATAGGCCTACAAATAATTGCCCGAAACTATATGAACATCCTATAAAAAAAACTCTCATAATATTTAAATTATTATTATAAATTAAATAGAATAAAGTCACTAACCCAATAACCATTAAGGGGAGTAATATTAAATTTGAACTAAAAACTAGCCCACTTAAACAACCTAAAAATAATAAAGATAAAACTTGTATAAAAAAAAATTTGTTAAAATACTTTATTATATTTTTAATAATCAATTTTTTATACTTTAAGAGAACCTGAAACTTTAATTTTTTTAATTCTCCTCAAGTCAGCTTCCATTATCTTAAAAATTAAACCATTAGCATGTTTAATCTGCTTACCAATTTCAGGTATACTCTTTTCAAAATAAAAAATTAAGCCTCCTAATGTATCTACATCCATTGATGCATTTGTCAAAGTACAGTTATAATATTTTTCTAACTCAGTTATAGGTATTCTTGCATCTACCATTATTGAATTATCTACATCATTACTTAAAATAAGATTATAATTTGTATCATGTTCATCTTCTATTTCTCCTGTAATTTCTTCTAATAAATCTTCAATAGTTATTAACCCATCCGTTCCTCCATGTTCATCAACAACAATGGATAGGTGAATTTTAGTACTTCTCATTTCTTGAAATAAAACAGATATAGGGGTAGAAGGTGTGGAAATAATTACTTTTCTTATAATATTCTTTAATAAAAAATCTTTTTCAACATTCCAATAGGCAAGGATATCTTTAACGTGAACCATTCCAATAATTTCATCTAAAGTTCCCTTAAATACTGGCAACCTAGAATGAGATGCTTTTCTAAAAATAGTAATACAGTCTTCTAAAGTAATTGTTTCTGATACAGCAACTATATCTGCCCTGGGCACCATTGCTTCTTCTACCTCAATGGAAGAAAAGCCTATTACATTATCAAGCATAACTCTTTCAGAGTAAGACAAGCCCGCTTGTTTTCCTAGAGACCTAACTTCACCTCTTGTGCTTTCTAAATCAATATTTTTTTTATTTTTTCTTAAAAATAATTTGTTAAACACACTAAATTTATTAGTAATCATTTATTTTCCATGACTAATTGTATTTAATATAAGGATCTTTGATTCCGACCTTTGCTAAAATTAATTTTTCATAACTTATCATTATTTTTTCATCGGAATCACTAATATGATTATAACCACATAAATGTAAAACTCCATGAACAATTAAATGAACCAAATGATCTATAAAAGAAATATTTCTATTTATAGATTCGCGTTTGACTGCTCCATAAGAAACAAGAATATCTCCAATATAGGTTAGTTTTTTATCTAAAGATATACTATAATTATTAGGAAAGGCTAGAACATTAGTAGTCTTATTTTTATTACGCCACTTTTTATTTAATGATGCCATCTCCTTATCACTTGTTAACCTAATAGTAAGTTCAGAATTTAACATTTTACATTTTTCTAAAGTGATATTAATAGCTTCGTATGAAAGCCCATAAGCCAATAACTTATCCCATTTTTTACTAACCAAATCAAAATTTACAAGCATTTTATCTTGGTACATTAATAGACTTTTCTGCCTTTTCATAAGCTTTTACTATTTTTTGAACTAATGGGTGCCTCACAACATCTTGATCATCAAAATAAATTTGACACACTTTATCCTTAATAAAATGAGTTACTTTTAAAGCTTCAGATAAACCAGAAGTAATATTATTTGGAAGGTCTATTTGAGTGATATCTCCAGTAATGACCATCCTTGAATTAAAGCCTAACCGAGTAAGAAACATCTTCATTTGCATTTTACTAGTATTTTGTGCTTCATCTAAAATAATATAGGCATTGGATAAAGTTCTTCCTCTCATAAAAGCTAAAGGAGCAATTTCTATAACCCCAATTTCCATATATTTTTCTATCTTTTTAAAAGACAAAACATCTTCTAAAGCATCATAAAGTGGCCTTAAATATGGGTCAACTTTATCCTTTAGATCACCTGGCAAAAAACCCAGTTTTTCCCCGGCTTCTACTGCAGGACGAGACAAAATTATCTTTGATACTTCTTCTTTTTCTAACATTTCTACTGCATGTGCTACAGGTAAATATGTTTTTCCAGTTCCAGCTGGACCTACTCCAAAAGTTAATTCTGATGCATTTAATGCATTAATATATTTTTTTTGTGTATGAGTTCTAGCTCTAACT
Source organism: Alphaproteobacteria bacterium (assembly GCA_029243935.1). GTDB lineage: Bacteria > Pseudomonadota > Alphaproteobacteria > TMED109 > TMED109 > TMED109. The sequence continues at coordinate 10,321 of JAQWRB010000052.1, read as the reverse complement.
ATTTTTTTCTCTGTTCTAATGATAGGGATATCAACTGCAGTCTTTTCTGTATAATTATTTTTTTCACTATTCATCCTGATACTAGCATCAACTTCCTCAAAACCAATGTCAAAACCTTTCTTAAGCTGTTCATATAAGTCATTTAAAACATTTTTGGCTAAATGTATTTTTTCTCCAGAAATAGAAACATTTTTTCCCCTTCCATGCAAATTAACATTTAACAAATATTCTATTCTACGTAAATTTTTATCAAATTGACCAAATAAATCAGGAATTAGTTTTTGATTATTAAAAGAAATTACTATATTTTCATCAATATTATTTTGTGAGTTCTTCAATTAGCGGCCTTGGATAATAATTGAACAGACTTTGCTTTTAAACTATTTTTATCTGCTGCAAAAACGTTAACTCTTAATATATTTCCTATATCATATTTGTCTTCTAACAAATGAACTGCTTGCATATAAGGACTTTTTCCTACTAATAGATTATCTTTTCTTCTTCTTCTTTCTATTAATACTTCCATACTTTTCCCAATAAAGGCACTATTAAATTCACATTGTTGAATATCCAAAATTTCTTGTAAAGCCAAAAGTCTCTCTGTTTTTATATCTTCTGAAACTTGTCCTTGCATAATAGAACCAGGCGTACCTGGTCTTCTAGAATATTTAAAGGAATAAGCTTGTGAGTAATTTACTTGCTCTACTAAATTTAAAGTATTTTCAAATGACCGATCAGTTTCTCCAGGAAAGCCCACAATAATATCTGAAGAAAATGCTATATCAGGTCTAACATCTCTTAATTTTTCAATTATACTTAAATACTCTGTGGAATTGTATTTTCTATTCATAGCTTTTAATACTTGATCATCTCCAGATTGAACAGGAAGATGCAAATATGGCATTAAAGCTTCTACCTCTCCATGGGCTTTTATTAAACCTTCCGTCATATCAGCGGGATGAGATGTCATATAACGAATTCTCTGTATTCCTTCTAAATTAGCTATTTCAAATATAAGCTTGTCCAGTGAAAGAACTGTATTATTATACTCACCATGATAAGCATTTACATTTTGGCCTAATAAGCATATTTCTTTTGCTCCTTGTTTAATTAAATCTTTAGCTTCTATAATAATATCCTTAACTGGCCTAGAATACTCGGCTCCTCTAGTATAGGGCACAACACAGAAACTACAAAACTTATCACAACCTTCTTGAATACTTAAAAATGCTACAGGATTATTAATGTTTCTTAACTTTTGTAATTCATCAAACTTATTTTCAATTGGAAAATCTGTGTCCACTATTCTTTCAGATGTATTAGATATAGTATTCAATAATTCTGGAAGACGATGATAGGTTTGTGGACCAACGACTATATCTACCATTGGTTGTCGTTTAATGATTTCTTTACCTTCAGCCTGCGCTACACATCCAGCTACAACAATATTTAATTTTTTGCCTTTCTTATATAAATTAATTTTATATGGGACAATTCTTCCTAATTCTGAATATATTTTTTCTGCAGCTTTTTCTCTTATATGACAAGTGTTTAAAATTATTAAATCAGCGTCATCATAATTATTAGTTACAATATATCCATGAGGCTGCATCAGCTCATACATTCTTTCTGAATCATAAACATTCATCTGGCAACCATAAGTTTTAATATAAATTTTTTTCATATTTAATTAGCAAGCTTGAAAATTTTAAAAATAGCTTGAACAAAATTTATTAATATCATCAAACTGCCTCAAATATGGATTCATTATAATTTAATGATTTAGGTCTTCCAGAAAGTGCCAAGCCCATGCCATGGGAAACTTGCATCCAGGCAAGTTTAGAAATGGTTTTTCTATCAAATACATTTTCTATAGGTTGATGAGCAATTACTAAAATATCTACATTATTTAACTTTAAAATATTCCATAAATGATTAATTAAGTCCATATTACCCCACCAAGCAATAAAGGGTCTCTCACTTCTAGACATTGGCAAACCATTTACGCCTTTGTAACAAATAGTAACTGCTTGTATTAAATAATTTTTCTTATTTTCTGCAACAGAAAACAAGGAAGACTTAAATTTTAATACCCTATTCCCATCTGAAGAAGTTCCTTCAGGAAACAAAACAAGTCTTTTGCCCTTCAATAAAACATTATTTATTTCTACTTTTTGTTTTGCTGCCTTCATGGCCCGCCTCTCCACAAAAATAGTGTCTTGTAATCTGGCTAAAAAACCAAAAAATGGCCATTTAGAAACTTCTGATTTAGCTATAAAACTAATATTAGTTAAAGTAGATAATATAGAAATATCTATCCAGGATGCATGGTTTGAAACTAACAAACCTGGTTTTTCTTTGTGAATATTTCCTATTAAATTAACCTTAATATTTAAAATCTTTAAAAAACCTATATGAAAATACCTTGGTAAGCTTTTATATATAGAAATATTGAGAGGCTTAAGAATTATTAAAAGAATTATTGTTAAAAAAAGCCAAATAAGAACTAATAATAATTTGATCAAACACCTTAAAAATAAGCAAAAATATACAATAAAATTAAATATTTTCACAATATAGTTATATCCGGTTTATCTAATTCATAATGAGACCTATATCTGCGTGTAACTTGGTCTGTTTTAAGCACTATAACTATATCAGTAGTTCCAAATTGTTGATCCAAAACAGCTCCATCTCCAATATACGCACCTACCCTTAAATAACCCTTTACTAAGGGAGGGACTAAGCGTCTAGCCTCTTTTACATTAATATCTTCTTTAGGAAAAGAATTCATATTAATGTATCTATCATTGAGAGCTACCGGTCTAATCTTTTTCGGAGCTAAATGGTAGTGATGCAAATAAGATAAAGGAAGTTTAATTAAATTATGCGAAACTTCTGGAAAACTAGCACATCCAAACATAATCTTAATATCATAATAAAATACATAATTAGCAATACCCCTCCATAATAACTGCATAGTTTGACCGTTTCTATATTTTGAATCTACGCAAGAACGACCTAATTCTAAAATTTCTCCAGGATAGCTTAATAAACTCTGGATGTCATACTCCCCAGAAGAGTAAAAACCTGTATTATTTTTTGCCTGGCTTTTTCTATTTAAGCGATAAGTACCAATAACTTTGTCTATAGTTTTGTTTTTTGAATGATCTAAAACTAATAAATGATCCCAATATTCGTCAAATTTATCATAATCTCTTTTAGCAACTAACATTTCGCTAGTAGGTTTAGCGGACATTTCTTCATAAAAAACTTTATACCTCAAAGCTTGCGCGGCATCTATCTCTGCACTATTTTCGGCTAAACGTACTTCCAGATTTCCTGAATGAACAGGCTCTATAGTTTTAAAAAAATCTTCTGCAGCAGCCATATAATAAATTCCAATAACCTAAAACATAAATATTACACTTTAATTAAACTTTTTTACCGTATAATTCAAGTCTATGCCCCGTTAATTCATAACCTAGTTTTTTAGCAACTTCATGTTGTAAAATTTCAATTTCCTCATTTACAAACTCTATTACAGCTCCAGTATTAATGTCTATTAAATGATCATGATGTTCATTGCTAAATATTTCATATCTAGATCTTCCATCACCAAAATCCCTAACAACAACTATATTAGTATCTTCAAATAATTTCATTGTTCTATAAACTGTGGCCATACTGATCTTAGCATCTATTTTTGAAGATCTCTTATAAACCATATTAGCATCAGGGTGATCTTCTGACTTAGATAATACTTTTGCAATCACTCTTCTTTGATGAGTTAGCTTAATACTTTTTGCAGCACACATAACTTCTATTGCTGAACTTGCCATATTACAATCCTAATTAATAAAATATTTCTTCTTCTATTATTAATATAATACCTTATATTTATCATTAATTTTATATAAAGTATAAAAAAAAAAAAAAAAGGTAGAAAATTATGGAGAAAAATATCATCAAAGTAATAGATATGTTAGATGAAGTTTGTCCTATGACCTTTGTAAAAACTAAACTTGCTATAGAAAAAATTAATCAAGGAGAACGAATAAAAATTATATATAATAGCCAGGAAGCTAAAACTAATGTTCCCAAATCGCTAGATGAATTAAACCATAAAGTTATTTCCATTAATGATATAAATAAAAAACAATTCTATATTATTATTGAGAAGTAGTTAATATAATTACAATTGCATAACAGCAGCATCTATTTTTTGCCCTACATTATCTCCTTCACAAATTAAATAATAATTATGCCGTTTACCAATTTCTTTAAAACCAGCTTTTTCATAAAATTTAATTGCAACAGTATTAATTATTGCTACATCTAGAATAAAGTTTCCTTCAAAATCAGCACTGCTCATAATATAGTTTAATAAATTTCTACCTACGTTTTTCCTTTGATAATTACTTTCTACGGCTATTGTAATAATTTCAGAAAAATCTTTATTAAAGCTTACCACTGCGAATCCTATAACTTTATCATTATAAATAGAATAAAATATACTGTACCCATTATTTATTAAATCAATAAAATCTTGAAAAGACCAGTTTCTAAAATAAAATTTACTAAAAGCAGAACAATAGATATTAACTAATTGTTTTATAATTTCTTCATCAATTTTTTTTAAAATAAAGATATTATTTTTCATTTATTTAACTATCGGATTGTTTTTCCATAAAGAGGGTTTTTGTGCATTGACCTCTCTAAGATATAGAGGATCCGCTTCTATAAAATTATTACTTATGATATTATCCTTAGCTGCTAAAAATAAACTTTCAGGAGAAGGGCTATCTATATTATACATTTCCCCGTGAAAATTTAAAATTTTAGCTATTAGCTCAACATCATTTCCAACTAAAGCTATATTATTTATTGATACTGGTAATTCCATTTTTTCATTTATATTTATCAATTTTGGTGCAAAAATAGATTTATTAAATTGATTAAACCACTCAATATAATAAAAATCAGGGGAAGCCTTAATAATAGAGCAAATATATTTATTATGCTTGTTAAGAAAGCTTCTACATAAAACTTCTAAAGAAGATAAACCTGCAATTTTAGTATCATGAGCAATAGCAAAACCTTTGATAACAGATAATGAAACTCTTATCCCATTAAAATTACCAGGCCCAACTGTAGAAAACAAAATATCTAAAGAATTTAGATCAAATTTTAATTCATTAATAATATTTTGTAAATTTTTAAACAATATTCCAGCACGGTCTCTTTGCACTGGTATTTTATTTTTATAATGTATCTTATTTATATCAGCTAATATTATAACTAGGTGATTTAAAGAAAGATCTAAGGCAATAAAATTCAAACACGCTCCTCCTTTATTTACTTACTAAGTTAATAACTATATAATCTTTTATAGTCTTCTTTATCTAATATAAAAAGGGAAAGTATGAAACTAATTGAAATTACAGAAGACAAATATAATGTAACCATAGAACTCGAATATGCAAAAAATACTAACTTTACAGGAAAAAAAATATATACAAAAAGTATATGCTATATTCATAAAGATGCTTTACCAAAATTATTATCTGCAATTTCCTTAGCAAAAGCCTTAGGCTATAAATTAAAAATTTATGATGCTTTTAGGCCAAAAGAGGCCCAAGAACTTTTATGGGATTTTTGTTCAAATAAAGATTTTATTACTCCTCCGCATATAGGCTCACCACATTCTAGAGGGATAGCTATTGATTTAACATTAATAAAAAATGATAAAACTATTGATATGGGTACTAAATTTGATCACCTATATAAAGAATCATATCATGGTAATACTGATATTTCAGTTACAGCTCAAAAAAATAGAATAATTCTACTCGGAATCATGACATCAGCAGGTTGGGATTTTTATCAAAATGAATGGTGGCACTATCAATTGCATAATAGTAAAGAATGGCCATTAATTAGTGCAAAAGAAGCTCAAAAAAATATAATGGCAAAATAAAAATATTATCATGAATGATATTTTCAAAATTATGTTTTTTATTACTTTTATTAGTTTTAGTAATTTTATATTGAAAGTAAGCTTAGCCAATATTGTGGTTATTGCTTATGATAATTTTTCTGATAAAGATTTAAGCCTAGATATTATAAATGAACATATTAATCTGCTAAATAATAAAAAATATTTTTTACTTACAACTAATACTATTATAGACACTAAATTTTCTTCAAAAATATTGCCCAACTACTCTGTAGCTATAACCATTTCTAGCAATAAAAAACAAATCATTAATAATATATGGCCATCACTAGCAAAAGCATCAATTCCTTTTACCTTATTTATTGACCCTAATTTAATTGGAAATAATGATTACAATATGACTTGGGAAGATATAACAATTCTCAATAATAACGGTATAGAAATTGGTATTAGGAGCACCCCTAAAAATATTAAAAATGCTATAAAATTATATAAAAATAATTTAGGCATAGATCCAATTAGCTATCAATATAAGCTAGGTATATGGCCCGAAGCAGAAATAAATATACTCAAAGAAAATAATATTAAAATGGCCTTCGGTGATAGCTCTGACCAATTAGTTTTAACATGAATATCTATAAATTACCTCGTTTCAATATTTCGGGGAAATTTTCAAATATTAAAAGATTAAAAACAGTTTTAGAAACTCTCCCTCTTGAAATATCTAATATATTGCCTGAAAATAATGCTCTTCATAATAACCCTCCATTATATGGTTTTACTTTATTGAATAAAAATCAAATCCCTAAGTGTTATACTAATAACAATAAAGAAGCTGAAGTAATAGTTGTAAATGAGTATAGAATAGAAGTCAGAACTAATAAATTTAATGGCTCAAAAGCCAGAATAAATTGTATCTCTAAAAATGCTAATAATAGACTTTTATGACATGGTTCATTATATTGGGTAAATAATTAAAATATTTATAATACTTCTCTTACTTCCATAACTTCTGGAATATAATGTTTTAACATGTTTTCTACACCCATTTTTAAAGTTGCCAAAGAAGATGGGCAGCCAGAACAAGCTCCCCTCATTTCTAATTCTACTACTCCGTCTGAATAACCATGAAAAACTATATCTCCTCCATGTCCTGCTACAGAAGGCCTTACTCTAGTTTCTAACAATTCTTCTATTTGATTCGCAATATCTTTATCTTCCGCATCTACCTCAACAGGAGATGATTCTTTAATTTCATCAATAACGTTTTGTCCAGACATATAATGTTGCATTACCTGACTTAGTATTAAAGGCTTAAGTACTTGCCAATCCAGGTTATCTGTTTTTGTTATAGAAATAAAATCTGTACCTAGAAAAACAGAATCAACTCCATCTATTAAAAAAAGCCTCTTAGCAAGTGGTGAATTTTCAGCTTCTATTCTATCTTTATAAGAAACATTCTTTTTAGGCGCCACCTCCTTACCAGGAATAAATTTTACTGTCTTAGGATTTGGTGTTACCTCTGTCTGAATAAACATATTTTTTCCTTATTAATTTTAAGTTATTTTTTTTAGTTCATTATTATTTAAATTTCCAGGCACTATAGTTAATGGAATATGAATACTATTAGTAAGTCCAGTTGAAAACTTATTAATCAATTCATTTGTTCCCTTACCTTCAGGTGCTGCTCCAAGAACTAATATACTAATAGTTTTATCTTCATTAATCAAATTTACTATGCTCGTATACTTATACCCATAAGAAATTTGTTTTTCTATTTCAATTGAAAACTCCTGAAAGGTTTCTTTTTGTAGTTCTGACAAAACTCTTTCTGCCTCTTCATATGCCTCTCTCTCCATAACTTTTTCTACTCCTGCAAAATGTTGTACATCATTTGGTTCAACTACATATAATATAAGCACTAAACCATTAGAGTTTTTTGCTCGCATACACGCAAACTTTAAAGCAGCCTTGCATTCTTCAGATGCATCAACACATACTAAAAATTTTACTCGGCCTGGGATATGTTCCAATAACAAATACCTTTCATATTCTTCTAAAAACCTCACTTGCTGTAAAACCCAACAATATTGCACCTAAAGCCGCAAACAATCCATATAAAAAAGAATGATTTTTGGAATAATCGTACAAATATGCCCCCATACCTCCTTTTGTAACTTTAACTTCATTATTCCAAGAAGATAATAATTCCCCTTCCTTATTAACCAAAAAAGTATTTACTTTATATTTACCTGTTGGTGTAATGCCTGGCAAATCAAAATCTGCCCTAAACAAAGTACCATCTAATATATCGATGGATGATTTTTCTATTACTAAAAGATTTCTGTTTTTGTAAAATATTTTTAATATATTCCTATAGAAGTCTTTATTATTTTTTAAGTCTATACTATTATGCATATTAATTTTTAGGTTCTTCCAGCCAATTTGGTTTTCTCTTAAAAATGGACTATCAACATTATTAAAATTAGAGTTACTTGAGGCAATAGCATAATAGCCAGGCGCATTTATAAAATGCGCATTATTTGCATTAACTAACCATATACCAAAATATTTTTTCTTTTGACTAACTTTTAACTTTAAGCGTGGACCTAATATCGTAATTATAACAATGGAATCATTATAAAGTTTTGGATCAATAGCACCATAAACTATAATTTTAGCGCCGTCGAAAGATGCAGTAATATTGATATCATCATTCAAAACTTTTGATAATACCGGCTCTCTGGCATTAACTCCATTTATAAGAAATATAATGGATAATATATATAAGAAAATTTTCATTGAGCATCCTTATAAGTCTCAATAATAAAAGCTTCGTCTGGAGTAACCAAAATTCCGCCTATTAAAACACTTGCGACTATTAGTATTATTATAGCTAATAAAAACCTAATTTGCTCTCCTCTTAAAAGAACCATAGCTCTTGTTCCCATTTGTGCTCCTACTACAGCCCCTATAAGTAATAAAGAAGACAAAACAACATCTACTGTCTGATTAATATATGAATGCATAATAGTAGATACTGTGGTAACAAAAACTATTTGTAGCAATGACGTGCCAATAACAACTTGTGTTGGCATTCCAAGAATATATATCATTGCAGGAACTAAAATAAATCCCCCACCTATTCCCATTATAGAAGACAATATGCCAACCAATAGCCCTATAAACATTGGTGGCAATACACTAATATATAAATGAGATTTTCTAAATTTTATTTTAAATGGCAAGCCATGTAGCCATATATGTTCATGTAATTTATTTCTTTTGCCCTTATTTTTTTTTTTTATAGAACTCACACTCTCTGCTAACATCCAGAAACCAACAAAAATCAAAATCAAAATATAGGATAAAGAAATAAATAATTTTTCTTGTCCTATGCTTAATAAATATTTTAATAAAAAAACCCCAATTATGCTTCCAAGAACTCCGCCTAGAAGTAATATAAACCCCATCAAAAAATCAACATCAGCTCTTCTCATATGTGCTAAGAAGCCAGAGACTGATGCAGCTAAAATATGATTTGCCTCAGAGGCTACAGCTACAGCTGGCGGTATTCCCATCAAAATTAACATTGGGGTCATTAGAAAACCTCCACCTACCCCAAACATACCAGACAAAAAACCAACAACTAAGCCTAAAAACATTAATATAAAAACATTAATCGGTAGGCCAGCTATTGGTAAATAAATTTCCATATATTAATAAAACCCAATAATATCTTTCACTTTTGTTATAATTGGTTGAGCTAAAATATTTGCTCTATTTGCCCCATCTTTTATGATACTTTCAAGGTATGTTTTATCCTCTAGTAACTTTCTCATTTCTTTAGTAATAGGTGCTAACGTTTCGACTGCAATCTCATTTAATTCTTTTTTAAAATCAGAGAACTGTCTTCCCTCAAACTTTTCTACTACTTTTATTATATCTTCATTAGATAGTGCAGAATATATATTTAATAAGTTAACAGCTTCAGCTCTAGAATTAATCGTTTCTTCCTTAAAATTTCCTTCCTCATTTAAAGAATTTGCATCAGGTAAAGGAAGAGGGTCTGTTTTTGCTTTTCTTATCTTATTTGAAATATCATCTATACTATCAGTCAAATTTAATCTGGAATAATCTGATATGTCAGACTTAGACATTTTATTCTTTCCATCCCTTAGACTCATAACCCTAGTTGCTGCTCCCATAATTACTGGCTCAGTGATAGGAAAATAATCAAGATCAAAGTCATTATTAAATTTTTGAGCTATATCTCTAGCTAATTCTAGATGCTGTCTTTGATCATCCCCAACAGGGACATGTGTTGCATGATATGCCAAAATATCTGCTGCCATTAAAACA
>JAQWRB010000034.1 GCA_029243935.1 Alphaproteobacteria bacterium | reverse complement strand
ATGGGAGGAGAACTTGATTATTTAGATGATGGTACGATTGGTGCAGCATTAGATTCTAGAAGAATATTAAGTGGTAATAAATAATTTATTTATTTTTTTTTAAATTTAACCTTGCTTTTTTAGGAGCATTTTTAATGTTTATGTTTTCCATTATACCAAGGTTTGATATTTTCTCTATTTGAGGGATCATTTTGTTTTCTATGGAGCCTATTGCCTTATCATAATTAGTGCCGGCAGATTCTAACCCTTTCTTTATTCCTTCCATATGCTCAAAAAACTTTAAAACTCTTCTTTGTAGTTCCTGAGAATGGATAGCTATTTCTTTAATATTTTTGGCCAGTTTATCTTGTTGCCAATTAAAAGAGACTCCTTTTAACAGGGCTATTAGAGTGGCTGGTGTGCAGATTAATACATTATTCTTTAGTGCATTTTCAAAAATATCCGGATCAATTTGAATTGCAGCAGAAAAAAAATGATCACCAGGTATAAACATTATTACAAAATCTAAATCCCCTTCAATTGAATTTTGATATTCTTTTTGCCCTAACATTCTAGCAGTGGATTTAATATTATTTGCATGCTTTTTAAGTTTTTCATCTTTTTCTAACTGTGATTCTGCTTCAGTGTATTCAATATAAGCAGATAGTGGTGTTTTTGCATCAATTGCCAAAGACCGGTTTCCTGGAAGATGTATTACAGCATCTGGCCTTCCTCCACCTTCTGATAATCCTTTTTGTAAATTAAAATCAACATGCTCAGACATACCAGCTAATTCAAGAATTCTTTGTAGTTGAACTTCACCCCATTTCCCTCTAGACGTAGGAGATCTTAGAGCTTGTTCTAATTGACGAGTTCCATTAGCAAGAATATCTACTTGTTCTGATAATCTTCCATAAGATTCAATTCTATTTTTTTCTATACTATTTACGTTGTTGTTTAGTTTCTGCAGTTCACTAGTTAAAGGTTCTACTAATACAGATAACCTTCTTTCTCTAAGTTCTAATTCTGTCTCATTATTAATCTTATTATTATTAACTTTTTCTTCTAATAATTCGTACCCTCTTTTTTGCATTATATATATAATTAAACTAAAAATTAGTAAGCATACAATAATGGTCCCTAGCATAATAAAAAGATTTAATTCATTCATATATTTTTACCTTTTATAATAAAAAAATATAGTTTATTAATATATATTTTAAATGTATTTCTTTAATATATATAGGGATAGTTTTAATTAAATAAAATTATTGATAATTTAGATTATGAGTGTACTCGATATAGTTTTTGCCCCATCTGAAGTTTTAAGTAAAAAAGCATTAGTAGTTGGAAATATAGATAAAGCCATAAAAGATTTGGTGAATAATATGTTTGATACTATGTATGAAAATAATGGAGTAGGGTTGGCAGCCCCGCAGATTAATCAGTCTTTACAAATTTTAGTAATGGATTGTTCCAGTAAAGATAATAATTATAATTCCACAGTTTTAATAAATCCAAAAATAATAATTAAGTCAGAAGGCTTCCAGGTTCATGAGGAAGGATGTTTGTCATTTCCCAATCAATACTTTGAAGTTAAAAGGCCAGAATTTGTTAAAGTTAATTATTTAGATATAGTGGGTAAAAGAAAAGAAAAAATATTTAATGGGTTTGAAGCAGTATGTGTCCAACATGAAATAGATCATTTAGCGGGTACTTTATTTACTTCACATATATCTAGATTAAAAAGACATATGATTCTTAAGAAAATGCAAAAATTTAAGAAAAATTTAAATAAACCTATATAATATATTCATGTATAAAAAACTTAAATTATGTTTTATGGGAAGTCCTCAATTTTCCATTCCTAGCTTAAAAGCAATTATTAAATCTGGACATGAAGTATCCGTAGTCTTTTCACAAGCTCCTAAGCCTGCAAATAGGGGGAAAAAAATACAAAAACAACCAGTGCATGAATATGCGGACAGTATAGGTTTAAAAGTTTTATTTTCTAATAGTTTAAAAGATAATATTGAATACTTAAAAGGTTTAAACTTAGACATGATTATAGTTGTTGCATTTGGATATATTCTACCTGCAGCCATAATACATTTGCCTAAATTAGGATGTGTTAATTTACATGCCTCTTTGCTTCCTCGTTGGAGAGGAGCAGCGCCTATACAAAGAGCTATTATGTCAGGAGACAAGCAAACAGGAGTGGCGGTAATGTTGATGGATGAAGGATTGGATACTGGAGCTGTTATATCTTCCTTATCGGTTAATATTAACCCAAAAAATAATGCAAATGATCTAACTAATGAATTATCTGTAAAAGGTGCAAAACTATTAGATAAAACAATTTTGCAGTATGCTAATAATTTTATAAAACCCATTCCTCAAAGTAAAATAGGAATTACTTATGCTAATAAAATTTATAAAAAAGATGAAATTATTGATTGGAATAAAAACGCCTTTGAAATAGTTAATCAAGTTAATGCATTAAGCCCTTTTCCTGGAGCGAAATGTCTAATAAAAAATGAAATGATTAAAGTTATTGATGCAGAGATAATAGAAAATAATGAAAAAATTGATAACGGAGTTATTATTGATGATTCTGTAATTATAAAATGTGCTGAAAATGCTATAAAAATTAATGTTTTACAAAGACCAGGTAAAAAAATTATGGCTACCAAGGATGTCTTAAATGGTTGGAATATTCCTAAAGGTTTAAAAGTACAAAATATAATTTAAGCTATATTAGAAATTAATTGTCTAACATTTTCAGGGGGTCTTCCAATTATTGCCTGACTTTTCGAAACTACTATTGGCCTTTCAAGCAGAATTGGGTTTTTATTAATCATTTCAATTAATGTATCTTCATCAGCATTTTTTAAATTATATGTTTTATATATTTTTTCATTCTTTCTAATTATTTGATCAGCAGAAATTTTGAGTAGTTTTAGAATATATTTAATTTCTTCTGTGGATAAAGGATCATTTAAATATAGATGAATTTCAGGTTTAATATTATGTTCTATAATAATATTGAGTGTTTCTCTTGATTTTGAACATCTAGGATTATGATATATTTTCATGCATTGCCAATAAATAAATTTTTTTATATATAATTAGTATACTTATTACAATTTAACAGGTTATATATTTTCATGCAAAAAAATAAAAATATCTCGGAAAATAAATTTATCTCTGAAAGATCTAAAGAAGGTATACATTCAGTTAATTGGATTGGAGTTTATACTCTCTTTAAAAGAGAGGTTATGAGGTTTTTAAAAATATATCTACAGACAATTTTAGGACCAGCTTTAACTACTTTGTTATTTCTAATAATATTTGCAATGGCTTTGGGAAGATCTACAAAATTAGTTCAAGATATTCCATTTTTAGAATTTCTAGCACCAGGTTTAATTATAATGGCAATGATTCAAAATGCTTTTGGTAATACTTCATCTTCTTTATTAAGCGCAAAAGTTGCAGGTAATATTACAGATTTATTATTACCACCATTAACAGCTATAGAATTTGCTTCAGCTTTTTTAGCAGGTGCTATATGTAGAGGTTTATTTGTAGGTGCCTCTGTATCTTTATTAGTTCTATTTTTTGTACCTCTTACAGTATATAATCCTTTAGCTTTAATTTATTTTTCAGTTCTATCATGCTCACTTATGGGATTATTAGGTTTAATTGCAGGTATATGGGCTAGTAAATTTGATCATATAGCAGCAGTAACAAATTTTTTAGTAACTCCACTTTCTTTATTGTCTGGAACATTTTACTCAATAACAATTCTGCCTACGAATTTTTATATTATGAGTCAATTAAACCCTTTTTTTTATATGATAGATGGTTTTCGATACTCTATGATAGGTTATGCTGACTCAAATATTTATCTGGGTGGCATAGTTTTATTAATTTTAAATATATTGCTGTACTTTATAACAATTCTAATGCTTAAATCTGGCTTTAAATTAAAAGCATAATTATTTTTTTAGCTTTTTTAGCTTTTTTCTGATACACTCTTAGACTTTTTATGTAAGGAAATAAATGTATAATATAATGCCTACATACGGACGTATAGAATTATCTTTTGAGAGAGGTGATGGCCCATGGCTTTTTACTGAAGAAGGCCATAAGTATTTAGATTTTGTTTCTGGTATTGCTGTAAATACTTTAGGACATTCAAATAAAGAATTGATCAATATTTTATCAGAACAGTCTAAAAAGGTATGGCACACATCAAATTTGTATGAAATAAAACCTCAAAGTGAGTTAGCAGAAACAATATGCAAAAATTCTTTTGGAGAGAGTGTATTTTTTTGTAATTCTGGTGCTGAATCTCTGGAAGGTACTATTAAATTATGTAGACGGTTTCATTTTAATAATGGAGATAAAAATAAAACAGATATTTTAGTATGTAGTAGCGCCTTTCATGGAAGAACATTAGGAACATTAGCTGCAGGTGATAATGAAAATCATAGACAGGGTTTTGGTGTAAATACGTCAGGGTTTATTAGAGTTCCTTTCGGAGACATCGAAAAAATTTCAAAATTCATTAATAAAAACACTGCTGCCATATTAGTAGAGCCTATCCAAGGTGAAGGTGGAATTAAAATAGCTCCTGAAGGTTTTTTAAAAAATCTCAGAAATTTGTGTTCAGAAAATCAAATATTATTGGCACTAGATGAGGTGCAAACTGGCATAGGGAGAACCGGGAAATTATTTGCTCATCAGTGGGAAGAAATAGTACCGGATGTTATGGCAATTGCTAAAGGATTAGGGGGAGGTTTTCCAATTGGTGCTGTTGTAGCCACAAATAAAGCTGCTTCTGGAATGACGCCAGGGACACATGGATCAACTTTTGGAGGTAATTTTTTAGCAAGCTGTGTTGCTAAATCAGTTATTAATCAAGTGCTGAAAAATAAGGTTTTAGATAATGTTATAAATTTAGGTGACAAGCTATTTAAAGGAATTAATTTGTTATCTTTAAAATACCCTAAACTGATTAAAGGGGTTCGTGGAAAAGGTTTAATGATTGGGATTATATGTAATATCAATAATGCTGAGTTATGTTCTAATTTAAGAAATGAAGGCTTATTAAGTGTACCAGCTGGTGATAATGTTCTTCGTCTACTTCCGCCTCTTAATATTACTGCAGAACATGCTGACATATGTTTAAAAATATTAGAGAAGACACTTAAAAAATTAGAGGTTAATTAAGATGAGGAACCTTCTGGATATTAATGATTTAGATAATGGTATACCTAGAAAACTTCTAGAAACTGCCAAATTTTATAAAAATAAAGGCAGAGGTTTAGTTGAAGGTGCTCCTTTGTTAGGAAGAACTTTAGCAATGATTTTTGAGAAACCATCTACTAGAACTCGTATCTCTTTTGAGGTTGCTATGACGGAACTTGGAGGCTCAGCTATTTATTTAGATGCAAAGACTATGCAGATGGGTAGGGGGGAGACTATAGCAGATACAGCAAGAGTGCTAGGAAGATATTTAGATGGAATAATGATTAGAGCTTTAAAGCATGATACTTTATTACAAATGGCAACACATTCTAATATTCCAGTTATAAATGGTTTAACTAATTTAAGCCATCCTTGTCAAATTTTTGCAGATATAATGACATTTGAAGAAAAATTAGGAGAAATAGAAAATAAAACAGTTGCATGGATTGGTGATGGAAATAATATGGCCAATTCTTGGATACATGCTGCAAAAGTTTTTAATTTTAAATTAAGGTTAGCTTGTCCAAAAAGTAGGATGCCGCATGAAGGTTTCATAAAATGGGCTAAAGATAATAATGCTAACATTGAAATTACTGATGATCCAAGAAAAGCATCTAAAAATGCAAACGCAATATTGACTGATACCTGGATATCTATGGGAGAGGAAGATATAGATAACCCAGAAATAATCTTTAATAAATTTCAAGTTAATGAAGATCTATTTAAAGAGGCTAACGAAAATGCAATATTTATGCATTGTTTACCTGCACACAGAGGACAAGAAGTAACAAAGGAAATTATTGATGGGCCAAGATCTGTAGTATGGGATGAAGCAGAAAATAGATTGCATATACAAAAGGCTATTTTATCATGGGCTCTTGCAGATAAGTTAATTTAGCAATACTATAAATACATGAAGTTTAAAAATAATAGTATTATTTTGTTTTTAATAGTTTTTTTTGGAGCATGTGCAACACAGGAGAACTATTTAATTAAAAATATTAATTTCGATGGTTATAAATCTTTAAATATAGATTCTTCGAGCCTAATTATAGATCAAAAATATAATATTAATATAACTCACCCTTTTATTGATCACTTAGTTAAGCAGAATTTAATATTGTTGCTAAGTAGTTGGGCAGAGGCCCGGTTGCAACCATTAGAAGTTAATAATCCTGGAGCTTTGAAGGTGATAATTAATACTGCTAGTATTAAAGCTTTGCCAATAAGTCAAAACGCAAAAATTGAAGATCTTTTTATTTCAAATGCAGCAGTTAATATCGAAATGAATTTAGATATAACTATTGAATTGTTAAATGAAAATGGCAATCAAATTTCATATGTAGATGTAAAAATTTTTAAAAGTAAGGAGTTAGCGGATAATATATCATTATTAGAAAAAGATTATATTATTCAAGAAATGTCGAAGACTTTGATAAAAGATTTTGATAGCTTGGCAATAAATAAGCTAAAAGAAATTTTTTATAAAAGTATATTACCTAATTAACCAATTCGCCTTTTATTGCTTTGTTTATTAATTCTATAGTTTCATCACATCCGTAAATAGCAATAAAAGAACCTATTCTTGGTCCTTGTTTCTGTCCTAAAAGTATTTCATAGAGAGCTGAAAACCAATCTTTTAATTGTGTATAGTTATATTCTTTGCCTGTTTCATAAACCTCACTTTGAATTTCCTCAGCATCTTTAACATTTTTAATTTTAGATAATCGATGCTTTAAATTCATTAAAGCAGCTATTTGTAATTCATTAGGATTTTTATATTTTTTATTTGGGGCAATAAAATCTTTATAGTATTGAAGTGCTTTATCTATTAGATTGCTCATTAATGAATCTGATTTATCCTTATTATTCGTATATTTTAATATAAAACCCCATAAAATATCTGAGTTAGTCGCATTACAAACTGAGGCTAGGTTTAATAACATAGAATAACTAATCTCTTGATTCATTTCAGGAATATTTCCATTGTGAATATGCCAAACTGGATTTTTTATTTTATTTTCAAGGTTTTGTTCTTTTGCAGAAGATAAATATCTTGAGTATTCGTCAACATGCTTTGGAATTGTATCAAAATGTAATTTTTTGGCGCGCTTTGGGTTTTGATACATATAGAGTGAAAGACTTTCTTTAGTACCGTATGATAACCATTCTTCAATAGATAATCCGTTACCTCTAGATTTAGAAATTTTTTCTCCATTTTCATCTAAGAATAGTTCATAAACCATATTAACAGGAGGTTTAGCACCAATTATTTGAACAATATTTTTAGAAAGGTCAAATGTAGGGCTTAAGTCTTTACCATTCATTTCGTAATTAACATCTAATGCGGCCCAGCGCATAGCCCAATCTGCTTTCCATTGTAACTTACATTTCCCTCCTGTTACTTTAGTAGTTATTGTATTTCCATTTTTATTTGTATATTCAATTGTGTTCTTTTCTGTATTAATTTTATTAATAGGTACTTGTAGTACTTTTCCTGTTTCTTCACAAATAGGTAAGAAGGGGCTGTATGTTGCCTGCCTTTCTTTTCCTAAAGTAGGCAACATAATATTCATTATTTTTTCGTAGTTATTTAAAATGCTAATTAAGGTGTTATCAAAATCACCATTTATATAACATTCTGTAGAAGACATAAATTCATATTCAAATTCAAATTGGTTTAAAAAAGATTTTAGCTTTTCATTATTATGTTCGCCAAAGCTATTATATTTTTCAAATGGATCAGGTACACTAGTTAAAGGTTCATCTATATGCAGTGCTAACATTTCTTGATTTGGAACATTATCGGGAACTTTTCTAAATCCATCCATGTCATCTGAGAATGTTATTAGTTTTGTAGGTATATCAGATAGCACATTGAAAGCATTTTTAACTAATATTGTTCTTGCAACCTCTCCAAATGTTCCTATGTGAGGTAATCCAGAAGGTCCATAACCTGTTTCAAATAAAACGTATCCTTTTTCTGGTATTTTACCGTTAAGACTTTTTAATAGTCTAAGTGCCTCTTGAAAGGGCCAAGCATTAGATGATTCGGCAATAGATTTAAGGTTTGTATCCATTTTTTTAATTTTTTCTATATATTTAAATATATAATCTTTTTAAATTATTTTACTTAAAATAAAAAGGCCTTATATTTTTATAAAGGGAAAAAATGGATTATATTACAAATAATGAGCCTATATTAAGATTAAGTGCTTTTTTTTTCTTTTTATTATTTATATTTACCATGGAATCAATTTTTCCTATTTATAGAAGAAGCATTAAAACTTATAAAAGATGGTTAATAAACTTTACTTTTGTATTTATTAATACGCTCGCACTAAGGCTTGTATTTCCAATCTTAGCAGTAAGTTTTGCAGCTATTTGTAGTCAATATAATATAGGAATCTTAAACTATTTTAACGTTTCTATTTGGAGCGCGTTTATTTTAGCGTTCGTATTATTAGATTTTGGAATATGGATCCAACACTTCTTATTCCATCATATTAGTTTTCTATGGAGGTTTCATAAAATTCATCATAGTGATGAAGAAGTAGACTTTACTACAGGTGTTAGGTTTCATCCCTTAGAAATAATTATTTCAATGGTTTATAAATTAATATTAATAGCAGTTATTGGCCCGTCAGTAGCTTTAGTAATTGTATTTGAAATTATATTAAATGCATCTTCTATATTTAATCATGGAAATATTAAAATTTCAAAAAGTTTTGATATTTTTCTTCGTAACTTAATAGTTACCCCTAATATGCATAGAATCCATCATTCTGAAGAAGAAAGAGAAACAAATTCTAATTATGGATTTAATTTATCTATTTGGGATAAGCTATTCAGAACTTATAAGGTAAATTCTAAAAATAGAGATAATATAATTACTGGATTAAAAGAACTTAATAATAAAAAAAAGAGCTTATATTTTTTATTATTAAGTCCATTCAAAACAAGTAAAGAATAATTACTTTTTTATAGTTTCTTTTAAAACTAGTGGCATTTGAGCTAATGTCCATAAGATTGTCAAAGGCATTATTCCAAAAAGTTTAAAAGTTATCCATGTATCTGTCGAATAATTTCTCCATACTATTTCATTCAGTATAGCTAAGAAAATAAAGAAAAATGACCAGCGTATATTTAAAACCCTCCAGCCTCTTTCTGTTAAATTAAAAGCTTTATCAAATATAATTTTTAAAACATTAATTTGAAAAAATTTTCTAGAAATAATTAATCCAGATGCAAATACTAAATTTACAATAGTTGGTTTAATTTTAATAAAAGTTTCGTCTTGAAAAAAAAGTGTTAAAGAGCCAAAGAATACTACAAATACTCCTATAATAATTGGCATAATTGGTAATTTACCCTCTATTTTCCATGAAATAGGAATAGCTACAGCCGTTGCAGCCATAAATGCAGCAGTTGCATAGAATATTCCAAATTTGGCATTTCCTATAAAAAATACTGCTAATGGACCGACTTCAGTTAATAATTTTATTATAGGCTTCATTTTTACTCCTCATTCTTCTATTTCTAAACCCAGCATAGCCCTTGCATAAGGTTCAGCTTCAAAAATATTTAAATCCTCTTGTTTTTCTCCGACTCCTATAGCATGTATTGGAATTTTATGAGTATTACTAATAGAAATAATGATACCTCCTTTAGAGCTTGTATCTAATTTAGTAACTATAATCCCATTAATGTCTATAGCTTCCCGAAAAGCAAGGATTTGATTTTGCACATTCTGTCCTGCTGTAGCATCTACGATAAGAATTCTATGATGAGGTGCATTTTCATTTTTTTTATTTATAACTCTATTAATTTTTTTTAATTGTTCCATTAAGTTAGTTTGTGTTTGAAGCCTGCCTGCAGTATCTATTAATAAAATATCGGCTTTATCCTCTATTGCTTTATCATATGCTCTAAATGCTACTCCTGCTGGATCACCTCCTTCAGGACCAGAAACTAATTCAGCACCAACTCTTTTAGCCCAAATTTCTAATTGTTGCACAGCTGCTGCTCTAAAGGTATCAGCGGCAGCAATAATAACTTTATTACCTTTTTTAATTTCTTGAGAAGCTATTTTGGCAATAGTAGTAGTTTTTCCTGCTCCATTAACGCCAGAAAATAAAACAACCTGTGGACCATCTAATTTTTTAAACACTAGAGGATGAGATAGTACAGAAATATTTTTTGTAATTATTTCTGCCATTCTTTCTTTTATATTAACATCATCAATTTTATCAAATTTTTCATTTTTTAGCACTGAGATTAACTCGCTTGCAACCGTAGCTCCAACATCCGCCAAAATTAAGTTTTCCTCAATTTGTTCTAAGGCATCATCATCTAAACGTCCAGATCTCAGGGCCTTAGTAATTCCTTCACTTATTCTTGAAGAGGTTTTAGATAGTCCTATTCCAAGTCTAGAAAACCAGCTTTTAAAAACATAATCTTCAGCATCTTCTTTAACTGTCTCTTCAGCTATCTCTTTCTCTGCTAATTCTTTTGCAGCAAGTTCAGCAGCTTCTTTCTCTGCTAATTCTTTTGCAGCAAGTTC
>JAQWRB010000178.1 GCA_029243935.1 Alphaproteobacteria bacterium | reverse complement strand
GCCGATGAAAATGCCGCCATAAATATTGGCTATAAATGGTCTACAGAAAAATTGGTTCACCAATCAGATAAATAACTGCAATTTGACAAACTTCTGTCAGGCTACAGATGAGATATAGAATACGCTAAAGATTCCCGAATTTCGAGGTCGCCTTATTCTGAAATTATAAAACTGGTATCGGTTATAAAAACCTGACAAAACGTTTAGTCTAAAGGGACTTAAACGCAGACCTCCCTCTTCCCACCAATTTGACCAATTCCAACACAACCCTTACCCCGCCCATAATTAAAGGCTCAATATCAATAACAATTGCTTAGCAAACTAAGCATTTGTCGGGCTATAAAAACATAAAAAAACAGGCTAACCTAAAAATAATGGCTAACCTGCTGTTTTATATGGTGCCCCCGAGGCGATTCGAACGCCTGACCTACGGATTAGGAATCCGTTGCTCTATCCTGCTGAGCTACGGGGGCATCTTCTTTGCAATTATTTATAAAGGCTAACATAACGCAACATTCTCGCCCAAACCTACCCTAAACGTATCCCAAAATATATCTTTATTTTATCAGTAGAATGCAAACGTATATTCGGAAATCCGCCGGATTCCAAGCCGGCACCTAGTCTTTAGCAAAACCTTATGACATCAGTAACCGCTCATATAATATTACAACGCCAACAAATCCTAAAATATAAGTAATATAGTTAGTATCAAATATATGGATCGACCCAATAACATGTGTGAAACTTAGAACTACCCACGCAATAATACGAAATGTTAATTTCATTTGTCTATTTCTTCAATTTAAGTACTTTAAATATAATATCTTAATCTATTTATATTCCTTAAAAAATATATTCGGACTAGATAATTGATTTTAAAAGCAATTGATCTCGATAACATTATGCACTTTTAGGAGCTTAATTTGTGAAGCTTTGAAGTCATATCGAATCATGATTATAAACTCAATATTTCAAACTAACTAAGAACAGAGCCAATAAATGCGTATTTTCATTAAGCAAAGCACAAACTATAAGAGTCTATTTTTTATACTAGCCGTATTTATTTGCATCTCTTGTAGCACGACAAAAGTTGCATACAATTTCGCAAATGTTTGGGTGGTTAATTGGTTTGAATCATATTTTAACTTTAGAGAATCGCAACGTGTGGAATTAGAAAAAAAATTGGACCAGTTCTTTGATTGGCACCGCAAATCAGAATTACCAAAAATAGTTTTATTTCTTGAAGACTTTAAAATGAGACACAAGGACGGATTTGATAAGGATGATATAAACTGGGTTAAGTCTGAATTAAATTTATTCTGGGAAAGAATTTTGATTAATGCCGAAAAAGATATAGCTTCTTTTTTGTTAACAGTTGACGACAGTCAGATTTTTGATATGAATAAAAATTTTCAGGAAAAAGAGGATGACACACTCACCAAACAATCAAAAATGTCACTTGTGGAACTTAACCAAGATATCCTGAGGAGGACCTACAAAGCTCTTGAAAATTGGTTGGGTGATTTAGAACCAAGTCAAAAAGAGAAAATAGAAATATGGACACAGACTGACCCATATTGGGTTATCGTGAAATTAAAAAACAGAGAAAAGTTTCAAAGTGATCTCATCGAATTATTGAGATCCAAGGACACATTGAAACAAAATATTCATTCTTGGATATCCAACCCCGAGTCACATTGGACAGATGAATACAAAGCTATTATTAATACGAAAATAAAAGAATGGGAAATAATTACTATAAGAATTGATTCGATTATACTTCCAAGGCAAAGGAAACATGTGGCAGAAAAAGTTGAAGATATTATTTTGGACCTTAAAGAACTTTCAGGTATCTAAGAATAGCAGATTGATCGAAAACTCTATTAGAAGCTGAAGGATGAAGAATCTTAAAACGAAATAAAAAAAAGCCTAGAGAGATCATACAAAGTCACAAGGGCTATTAGTTAAATTCAATAAAATTGTTACTGCCTAGAGAATATTAATTAGGAGGCAGAAAAATGAAAGCCATACGATTTATAACGTTAACTTTTTTTATTATTTCAAGTTTTATAAGCTTTTTCCCAAACAGTTCCTTCGCAAGAAATGAACTGGTCATGACAAAAGAAGTTATGTACTGGGCAACTTGCTCAAGAAATTCTGACTCCCCCTGTAGTCGGCGCATTAAAATTGAGATGGGACGAGATGTAAGCGATATGCGAGATGAGCCATGTGGTTATAGTGATGGCACGTTTAGCTTAACTCTTTCCGG
>JAQWRB010000165.1 GCA_029243935.1 Alphaproteobacteria bacterium | reverse complement strand
GTTCCCATTTGAATAAGGACTTCTGGAACTGGGTTTAATTCATACTGAGAACCTCTTCCATCACCTAAAACACCAAATCCATGAGCATCATCTATCATAATTGAGGCATCATATTTATTCGCTAAATACGCTAATTCTTTTATTCTTCCTCTATCACCGTCCATACTAAATACACCTTCAGTAAGTAAAAAGCAGGACATATATTTTCTTCTGTGTCTTTTTAATAGTTCTTCAACATGGTTCATATCATTATGTCTAAATTTTATTGATTTAGAGCTTGATAACTTAATACCAATATTGGTTGAGGAATGACTTAATTCATCAAATATTAATAAATCTTTATTTGATGTTAAAGAGGGAATAATTCCAGTGTTTGCAAGGTACCCACTTCCAAAGACACAAGCGGCTTCACTATTTTTAAAGCTTGCTAATAAATACTCTAATTTTTCGTATAAAAAATTGTTTCCAGAAATTAATCTTGATGCTCCTGAACCTACACCATACTTTTTGATTGCTTTAATACCCGCTTCTATAACTTCTGTATTTTGACTCAATCCTAAATAGTCATTACAGCTAAAAGAAATAAGACTTTTATTATTGCGAATAATAACTGAATTATTTTTCCTTATAGTAGTAATTATCTGTCTTTTTTGTGACTTGTTTGTTATTGCTGATAACTTTTTATTATATATTGAAATTATTTTGCTATTCATATCATTTCTTACTTGCTCAATATTTATTTATTACTATATTATGTCCTTATGAATAAAGTATATAAAATTAATAATACTCTCAGGCATGATTGGGCTAGTGATGAAGCAAAATCATTAATAGATCAACCATTATTAGATTTAATATATCAAGCTCAAACAATACATAGAAGTAATTTTCCTAAAAATGAAATACAAAAAAGTAAATTATTAAGTATAAAAACCGGCTCTTGCCCTGAAGACTGTTCTTATTGCTCACAAAGCGCACATCATAATGTAGATTTAAAAAAAGAACCTTTAATATCATTAAATGAAGTAATTAAAGCTGCAGAAGTAGCAGTTGAGGAAGGAGCAACAAGATTTTGTATGGGGGCAGCTTGGAGAGGGCCGACAAATAAGAATATTGATCAAGTTTGCGATATGGTAGAAGCTGTAAATAATTTGGGGTTAGAAAGTTGTGTTACCTTAGGCATGCTAAAAGATGGGCAGGCAAAGAAATTAGCTGATTCAGGATTAAATTATTATAACCATAATATTGATACTTCTAAAGAATTTTATAATTCTATTATTAGAACTAGAAAATTTTCAGATCGACTAGACACTCTTGAAAAAGTAAGAAATGCAGGAGTTAAAGTTTGTTCTGGCGGAATAATTGGCATGGGTGAATCTCGCACTGATAGAGCAGAAATGCTAAGAACTTTATCAAACTTAGAAGAACATCCTGAAAGTGTTCCAATCAATATGCTTATTAGAATACCTGGTACACCATTAGGAAATGTAGAACCATTAGATCATATTGAGTTAGTAAGAACTATAGCTTTAGCTAGAATAATGATGCCTATGTCCACGGTAAGGCTTTCTGCAGGTAGAGCGGAAATGTCTAATTCAACTCAAGCTTTATGTTTTTTAGCAGGGGCCAGTTCCATATTCTTAGGAGATGTATTACTTACTGCTGATAACCCTGGAACTGATAATGATAATAATATGCTTGATAATTTTGGTTTGAAAGGTGAAACAAAAATTTCTTTCAAAGATGAAATAAAAATAGTTTCTTAATATATTGAATGAGCCTCACCCTAATTTATGGCATCCTTATTCTCAGATGAGGAATTTAGATTATGTTCCTAAGGCAAAAGCTACTTTAGGTTCTAAAATAACTTTAGAAAATAATAAGATTTTAATAGATGGCACAGCATCGTGGTGGACTGCATGTCATGGCTATAATCATCCAAAAATTATTAAAGCTATGAAAGAACAAATAGATCAGATGCCCCATATTATGTTTGGTGGCTTAACTCATAATCCAGCTGAAGACCTCGCAAAAAAAATAACTAATATCTTGCCTACTACATTTGAGCATGTTTTTTTTGTAGATTCTGGATCTGTGGCAGTAGAAGTTTCTATGAAAATGGCGATTCAATATTGGGTAAATAATAAAGTATATACTAAAAGAAAATTTTTAAGTTTTAAAAATGGTTATCATGGAGATACTTTAGGTGCCATGTCAGTTTGTGATCCTTCAGAAGGTATGCATACATTATTTAAAGGTTATTTGCCAGAGCAAATCAATACAGAATTACCAATAAATAAAGTAAAAAAAGAAGCTTTTAAAAGTACCTTATTAAATAATAAGCATGAGATAGCTGCGATAATACTAGAGCCTTTAGTACAGTGTGCTGGGGGATTTAAGTTTCATTCAAGAGAAACATTAAAATTTATTGATGATTTAGCAAAAGAAAATAATATTTTAATTATTGCTGATGAGATAGCTACAGGTTTCGGTAGAACTGGTTCTATGTTTGCTTTTGACCAAAGTAAAATTATACCAGATATAATCTGTTTAGGAAAAGCATTAACTGGAGGAACTATTTCTTTAGCAGCTGTAGTTGCTACTTCTAAAATATATGATGCTTTTCTTTCTAATAATGATGACGATGCTTTAATGCATGGTCCCACATACATGGCGAATCCATTAGCTTGTTCAGCAGCGAATACTTCAATAGATTTATTTAGAACTGAACCTAGGTTAGAACAAGTTAAAAATATAGAAAAAGTATTAGAAGATAAACTAAAAGAATGTAAAAATATGAAGTCAGTCATAGACGTTAGAGTGAAAGGTGCTTTAGGCGTTATACAAGTTAAAAAAATGCATAATTTAAATTGGTTAAGAAAAAAATTTGTTGAAGATGGCGTATGGATTAGGCCTTTTTTAGATGTTATATATATAATGCCATCATTTACTATTTCTAACGCAGAAATAACAAAGTTAACAAAATCTATAATTAATATAATTCCAGAATGGGAATGTAAAATTTAAATTTATGATATTTAAAGTAATATGTTTTTGATCTTATGAAATATAATTTTAATATTAAAATAAAAAAAACTAATAGAATTAGGACAGTTTCTTTTTTAGTTAAGAATCAAGAATTGTTAATCTCTGTTCCAAAATTTATTTCTAATAAAGAAATAGATAGATTAATTTTAAGTAAAATAAATTGGATAAATAAAAAACTATCTTCAGAAAAACTTAACACGCCCTTAATAGCAAAGAGTTTTGTAAATGGAGAAAAACTAATGTTTTTTGGAAAAAATTATTCTTTAAAATTGGAAGAAAGTTGTTTTACTAATATAGTATTAGATTTAAATAATATTATTGTTTCATCTATGGATATTAATAATCAGGATAAAGTAAAAAATATTATAAGAAATTGGTATATAGTTGAATCAAAAAAATATTTAATTAAAACAAATAGTTATTATGAAAAATTAATAGGAGTCTCTACTAGAAAACTTTTATTTGGTGAATATAAAAGTAAATGGGGAAGCTGTAACTCTCAAAAAAGGGTTTCTTATGATTGGCGTATTATAATGGCACCCATAGAAGTTATTCATTATCTAGTAATTCATGAACTTTGTCATATAATTCATCCTAATCATTCTCAATATTTTTGGATGCTTGTAGAAAAATATATGAAGGATTATAAACTTCATAAAAAGTGGCTTAAGTTAAATTCTAACAAGCTTGTTATATAACTATATTTTTACTAATATATTAATGTTATAATATTTCAATTTTGGAGAGTTTAATGGATATAGATGTAGGTAGTTTAGTTTATCAATTAAAAGATCAAGGTTTATTTAAACAACAATGTTTTATCAATGGTGAATGGGTTGATTCTGATAATGGTGATACTTTTGATGTGATTAATCCATCAGATTTAACTATAGTTGGTACTATGCCTAATGCATCAAAAACTGAAACCATACGTGCAATTGATGCTGCCAATACCTCTTGGAGTGATTGGAAAAAGTTAACAGGTAAGGATAGATCTATTATTATTCGTCGTTGGCATCAATTAATACTAGACAATATTGATGACCTTGCTCTTATAATGACCTTAGAGAACGGTAAACCTATAGCAGATTCTAGAGGAGAAATTGTTTATGCTTCATGGTTTACTGATTGGTTTTCTGAAGAAGCTAAAAGAACATATGGGAAAACTATTCCGTCTACCATGGCAGGCAGAAGAATTATGACTATAAAACAACCAATTGGAGTTTGTGGAATTATAACTCCATGGAACTTTCCTGCAGCAATGATTACTAGAAAAGTAGCACCTGCATTAGCAGCAGGTTGCCCCGTAGTAATAAAACCTGCAGGCTCTACTCCTTTTTCGGCTACTGCATTAGTAGAGTTAGCTCACCGAGCAGGTGTGCCTAAAGGTGTTATAAATCTTATTTCTGTGTCGGAAGAAAATGTTGCAGAAGTAGGTGATGAACTTTGTACTAATAAGGATGTTAGAAAGATTTCTTTTACTGGCTCTACTATTGTTGGAAGATCATTAATTGCCAAGACTGCTTCAACTATTAAAAAGGTATCTATGGAATTAGGTGGTCATGCTCCATTAATAATTTTTGAAGATGCAGATATAGATGAGGCTGTTGAAGGTGCAATGGCTAATAAATACCGTAATAGTGGGCAAGTTTGTGTATCTGCTAATAGAATATTTGTTCATGAAAAAATTTATGATAATTTTGCTAAAATACTTTCTGAAAAATCAGCTGCTCTGAAAGTCTCTGATGGAAGAGAAGATGGTGCTCAAATTGGGCCACTAATTACTATGTCTGCTGTAAATAAAGTTCAAAGTCATGTTGATGATGCTGTAGAGAAGGGGGCTACTGTTATGACTGGAGGATCATTAGATAATGCCGGTAAACAGTTCTTTAAACCTACAGTTATGACTAATGTTACTAATAAGATGAAAATATTTTATGAAGAAACATTTGGTCCTGTTGCACCATTAATTAAATTTTCAACAGAAGAAGAAGTAATTAAAATGGCTAATGATACGAATTATGGTTTAGCCGGCTATTTTTATAGTAGAGATATAGGAAGAATATATAGAGTAGCTGAAGCTTTGGAATATGGAATGATTGGTATTAATGCTGGGGTTATATCATCTGAGGTTGCCCCTTTTGGAGGAATTAAAGAATCTGGCATAGGTCGTGAAGGCGCTGCAGAAGGAATAGATGAATATTTAGAAACTAAATATATGATGTTTGCAGGAATAGATTCATAAATTTATAGTTTTTTATTAAATGAAAAATGAAAAATTAGTTTTAATTTCTTCTGATAGAAAGGCAGGTGGTATATCTGTAATGATAGGTATACATACTGCTGCTTTAATTAAAGAAGGTTATAAAGTTAATGTAATTTTATCTAAACATTCTGATG
>JAQWRB010000159.1 GCA_029243935.1 Alphaproteobacteria bacterium | reverse complement strand
TTACCCAACTTAAATATAATATGATATTGAAAACTAATAAGCCGCCTTAGCTCAGGGGTAGAGCACGTCATTGGTAATGACGGGGCCGCAAGTTCGAATCTTGCAGGCGGCACCATTTAAATATATAATATTTGAATACTTTTATGGGAGAAAAATATGTCTGAAAATTCTTTTTCGTGGAAAAATAAAATTGTAGCTATTACAGGAGGAGGTAATGGCATAGGTTTAGCTATAGCTTTAGCAGCTAAGGACAAAGGCGCTAAAGTATCTATATCTGATATTAACGAAACAGATTTAACTAAAGCCAAAGAAAACCACGGATTCCAAACATGTTTATCAGATGCTGGAAAAGAAAAAGATATTCTAAATTTTATAAACAATACAAAAGATAATCTAGGTGAAATTGATATCTTTTTTGCCAATGCTGGCGTCGCAAGAAGCGGTACTTTAGATACCTCCGATGCAGATTGGGATATTTCCCATAGAGTTAATGTAATGCATCATGTCTGGGCTGCAAGAGCAGTTATTCCTTCTATGAGAAAAAGACAGGATTGTCATTTTATCACAACGGCATCTGCTGCAGGATTATTATCAGAAATTAATTCGGCATCATATTCTCTCACTAAACATGCCGCTGTAGGGTTTGCAGAATGGTTAGCAATTGTCTATGGAAAAGATGATAACGATGGCAATGCTGTTACAATATCATGTCTTTGTCCACAAGGAGTCAATACTGCCATGACCGCAAATATGGATAATGGTGGGGTTGCAGGTATAGATGGAATGTTAAATCCTAGCGATGTTGCAAAAGTTGTCATAGATACGGTAAGTGAAGGTGGTTTTTTAATACTGCCTCATCCAGTCGTAGGAGAGTATATTAAAATCAAGACCTCAGATTACCCTAGATGGCTTGGTGGAATGAGAAAGCTATATGCTAAATTCAAAGGATCATATTAACTTAATTATTATAAATAAAATTTATACTAATCTTTGGTTATAATTATGTTTATGTTAGGTTTTTTTAGGAGGTATAAAAAATGAGCGAGAAAATATGGCAATTATACTTATCTGGAGAAATTCATACAAATTGGCGAGATGAAATTAAAACGTTATGCGTCCAAAAGCAATTACCTGTTATTACAAATTCTCCAAATACCATACATGAAGATTCTGACGACTGCGGTGTAAACATTCTCGGTGCAGAAGCAGACAAGTTTTGGCATGATCATAAAGGAGCTTCAATTAATTCTATAAGAAACTCAACGTTAATAAAAAATACAGATATATTAATTGTGAAATTTGGAGATAAATATAGACAATGGAATGCGGCTTTTGACACTGGCATAGCAAAAGCATTAAATAAACCTATTATAACTTTACATGATGATAACCTCAATCATGCTCTTAAAGAAATTAATCAATCGGCAGCCGCCTCTTGTAGGTCTGTAAATCAAGTTGTTAAAATTCTATCTTATATTATCAAAGGAGAATTAAAGTAATGATTTTCATACAGGTTAAATAAAGGAATTTTTTTAGTGAAAAAAAAGGGCTTAACCAGAAGAGCAATGTTATCAGGAACAGCCATTTCCGTTATTCCCGCTGCTTCACTTGCAAATTCTATAAAAGAAGGCTCTCCATCTTGGATGATAACGCCAGGAAAAACCTTCAGCGAATATGGAGTACCCTCTTCACAAGAAGAGAATATAAAACGCGAAATATTTCAACCGTACGAAGAATATGCTCCTGGATCTGGTGTAGCAATGACACCTTTAGAGAAGCTTGAGGGTATAATTACTCCAAATGGATTGCATTTTGAGAGAAGTCATAATGGCGTTCCTAATATAAATGCAGATCAGCATGAATTATTAATTCATGGTCTAGTAGATAAGCCTTTAGTTTTTAAAATGGAAGATTTACTAAAATATCCAATGGTAACAAAAACATACTTTATAGAGTGTGGAGGAAATAGTTTTTATAATTCCAATGCTTTTCCAATAGCTATAGATAGAACCTGTGGATCTATTCATGGACTCATTTCTACGTCTGAATGGACTGGCGTTTCATTAAAAACCGTATTAAATGAGGCTGGAATAAAAAAAGAAGCTCTTTGGTTACTTGCAGAAGGGGCTGATGCGGCAGCTATGAGCAGAAGTATACCATTAGAAAAGGCATTAGATGACACACTTATAGCACTATATCAAAATGGTGAACGCATTAGGCCAGAACAAGGCTATCCTATGAGGCTAGTTGTTCCAGGATGGGAAGGAAATATTAGTATTAAATGGTTAAGACGAATAAAAGTAACAAAAAAACCGACTTATACTAAAGACGAAACCTCTAAATATAGTGATCTACTAGTAAGTGGAAAAACATTACAATTTACTTTCCCTATGGAAGTCAAATCTGTAATAACACAGCCCACAGCAGGACCAAAACCTCTCAAGAAAGGACCTGTTCATATTACAGGGCTTGCCTGGTCTGGTCTTGGTAATATTAAAAAAGTTGAAATTTCTACCGATAAAGGAAAAACATGGAATGTTGCAAAAATAGAAGGAAGTAATGAACCATTATCTCCCGTTAGATTTCGCTATAATTGGATTTGGCAAGGAGAGGAGTGTTCTATTGAAAGTAGAGCGACTGACAGTAAAAACAATACACAGCCTCAAAGAACTGTATGGTCTGTAAAATTTGGGCTAGGCCATCTATACCATAATAACTCTATACAGATTTGGAGAATTACTCCTAATGGCAAAGTATTTAATGAATACGATGATTTAGCTCAAAATGAAAAATGGTCCGAAAAATAATTATCTCAAATTAAATAATATTCAAGTTTTTAAGGCATTGCACGCAATGATAAAATATAAAAAATATCTAATATGTTTAATTACTTTTACGATTATTGCTTTTTCATCTTTTGCCAATTCTCAAGAAAATATTGATTTTAATTTTGGAAAAGAAATAGATCCTAAAATAGTTTCCAAACTAGATATTACTATTGATGTTTTTGGGACTAACCTTCCTGAAGGAAGTGGCACAGCAAAAATTGGAGAAAAAATATTTATAAACAAATGTGTTTCATGTCATTTAGAAAATGAATTGTTTAACCAAGAAACTTTACTAGAAAAAAATTCCATTAAGTCTGTACCAATAAATTTAGACTGGCCCTATCCTAAAACTTTATTTGATTATATTAGAAAGACAATGCCTTATAATGCTCCGCAAACCTTAACAAATGATGAAACATATTCTTTAACTGCCTACCTGCTTTATAAAAATAACACAATCAATTATGGAGAAACATTAGATA
>JAQWRB010000146.1 GCA_029243935.1 Alphaproteobacteria bacterium | reverse complement strand
TAACACTGGAAAATCTAAAGGGTTTGGTTTTATTGAAATGCCAGTAGAAAGAGAAGCTGAAAAAGCAATTGAAAAATTACATGGAACTAAAGTTTATAAAGAAAAAATACGTGTTAAACGTTCAAATAAATGATTGTATGGGTAGACGCAGACGCTTGCCCTAAACCTATAAAAGATATTTTATTTAGAGTAGCAGTAAAAAGACAAGTAAAAATTTGTTTTGTTGCTAATAGCTGGCTTCACTTGTTAAAATCAGATTATATAAAACTTATTATCGTTGAACAAGGGGCAGACATAGCAGACAATAAAATTGTAGAGGAGTGTAGTGTAGGAGATTTAGTTATAACAGCTGATATTCCATTGGCTGTTCGAATAGTATCAAAAGGAGCACTAGGACTAGATCCCAGAGGAACATTCTATGATAAAAATAATATAGGGGCAATTTCAGATATGCGAAATTTTATGAGTACTCTTCGAAATGATGGGCTTGTTACAGGTGGCCCTAGTAGTTTTAGTAATAAGGACAGTGGAAAATTTGCAAATGAAATAGATAAATTTATTGTGCATAAAATAAGTAATAAGGAAAGTAATGTTTGAACTAATTATTATTAGTGCAGCTTTTATATTTATTTCTATAATATTATATATATTCTATAGAATTAATAAAATACAGATTGCACTTAACTTGATTAAAACAAGACTAAATAATTCAGAAACTATAGGTAAAAAATTACCTAAAAAACAAACTGGTTTTGGTACTGGTAGAGCTAAGGATGAACATACTGTTACTGATCATGATATCTACCATTATTGATTAAGTAAAATCTTATATTAATGGTTGTTTCTAGGTAAATCCTTTTTAGCATCTTGAAACTTTACTGCATTTTCTAAAACAGCACCTTTATCAATTTGTCCTACATTCTTTCTATATATTTCTTGCCAAGGTGTTTGGCTTTTAGGATATTTAGGAATCCCTTTAGTTTTTCTTTTTGCTATTTCTACTTTATCGACATTCATATCTGCAGTGTAGTTATTTAAATCAATTTTTATTATATCACCAGTTTTTAACCAGGCTAATCCTCCTCCTACAGCGCTCTCTGGAGATGCGTTTAAGATTGATGGGCTGCCCGAAGTTCCAGATTGCCTTCCATCTCCTATACAAGGCAATTCATTTATACCTTTTTTAATTAATGCATCAGAAGGTTGCATATTAACAACTTCAGCGGATCCTGGCCATCCGACAGGTCCTGCACCTCGAATTACAAGTATTGAATTTTCATCCATATTAAGGCTTTGATCATTAATTCGATCATGATAGTCCTCTGAACCTTCAAATACTATTGCTCTTCCTTCTAAAACTCCTTCTTTTCCTGGTTTAGATAAAAATTTATTTCTAAAACTGTCTGAAATTACAGAAGTTTTCATAATAGCAGAATCAAAAAGATTTCCTTTTAATACTATAAAACCAGCGCGCTCCCTAAGTGGTTTATTAAAAGGGCTAATTACGTCGTGGTCTTTGATTTCAATACCTGCTAAATTTTCATCTAATGTTTTTCCAGATGCTGTCATTACATTACCATTTATTTTTTTATATTTTAATAGTTCTGCCATTAGAGCTGCTGTTCCCCCCGCCCTATGATAACTTTCACATAAATACTTACCAGCAGGTTGAATATTTGCCATTAATGGAATATCGTATCCAATATTTTGCCATGCTTCAGTTTCTAATTCTAATCCAATATGCCTAGCAATTGCAGTTAAATGCATTTGGGCATTTGTTGATCCACCTATAGCTGAATTAACTACTATGGTATTTTCAAAGGCTTCTCTAGTCATAATTTTTGATGGAGTTAATTCTTCTTTTACCATATCAACTATTCTGAGACCTGTTCTATAAGCCATTTGTCCTCGTTCTCTATATGGAGCAGGAATATTAGCATTTCCTGTTAGGCTCATGCCTAAGGATTCTGCTAAAGAATTCATTGTTGATGCAGTTCCCATTGTATTACAGTGCCCATCGGATGGTGCAGATGATGTAACGATATCAACAAATTCTTTGTAATCAATTCTGCCTGCAGCTAATTCTACACGACTATCCCATACAGCCATTCCTGACCCTGCTAGTTTACCTTTGTGCCAACCATCAAGCATTGGGCCTCCATTAAGCACAATAGCAGGAATATTAACTGTTGCTGCTGCCATTAAGCAAGCAGGTGTAGTTTTATCACATCCAGTTGTTAAAACAACTCCATCTATAGGATAACCATGTAAAATTTCAACCAGTCCAAGATAAGCTAAATTTCTATCCAGTGAAGCTGTAGGTCTCTTTAATGTTTCTTGAATAGGGTGAACTGGAAATTCAAAAGCAATACCTCCCGCAGATCTAATACCTTCTCTAATACGTTCAGCTAATTTTATGTGAACTCTATTGCAAGGAGATATATCTGAACCCGTTTGTGCAATACCTATTATAGGCTTTCCAGAAGTTAATTCTTCAGGAGTATATCCATAATTCATTATGCGTTCTAAATAGATTGATGTGTTTCCTGGGTCTTCAGGGTTATCAAACCACTCTCTACTTCTTAACTTAGAATTTAATTTTTTAGAACTCATTCTTTCCCCCCTAAATTACTTTATAAGACTTTAACTATGTTATCAGAATATTTGTTCATTGTGAATTTTAATTGTTTTCTTT
>JAQWRB010000139.1 GCA_029243935.1 Alphaproteobacteria bacterium | reverse complement strand
AGGACCATTTTTTATAGGTCTTATATATGATCTTTATAGTAATTTTAATATTGCATTAAGTTTATATGCTTTATTAATGTTTATAATGATCTTTCCTCTATATATCTTAAAAAATAAAATATAGTTTTTATTTAGCTAGGCGTTACATAAGCAGATAAACCTTTAACATTTTCATTATAATATAATTGTCTATTACTAGGGGGAAATGCTCTTTGTCGACAATCAACCCTAGGACAACTTCTACATGAAACTCCTACCGGTACAATATTCTCAGAAGAATCTAATAATACTCTTTCACTATAAATCATTTGATTTGCATCATTCAAACTGCAACCTAATCCTATAGAATAAAAACTTTCTGGTGAATCAAAACCACCACTTCTTTTTTGGAAAGCCCTTGCAATACAAAAATATTTTTCTTCATTTGGCATAATAGAAACCTGGACTTTTATCCTGTCCGGTGTTGTAAAAGCAGAATAAATATTTAACCTTGGACATGCTCCACTATATCTAGAAATTGCTATTCCTGAAGCAGAGAACCTTTTAGAAATATTTCCAGCTATATCTACTCGCATCATATGAAACGGTATACCTCTAGAACCAGGTTTATTTAAAGTAGTCAGTCTATGACACACTTGCTCAAAACTTACTTGAAATCTATTTTCTAATACTTCTATATCGTATTTAGTAAATAAGGCTTGTTCAAAAAATGTTTCATATGGCAAAATTATAGCACCCGCAAAATAATTTGATAAAGCCAATCTACCTAATTTTCTTACTTCACCTTCTTCAATATTATTATCATCTAGTATGTTATTAATCTCATCATCAGCTAGTAAAAGTCCCATTTGTTGTGCTACTAAAAATGTTCTACTAGCTTGCGGCAATCTATCACTAATAACTAGTGTTTTTGCTACAGCATCGTAATAACGAATAGTGTCATGTTTAATTTCAGGAGGTATAGTTGCTACTCTTATATTATGAACAGAGGAAAGATAATCTGATAAAGGTACAAATAAATTTATATTTTTAGGTTTATCTAATTTTTTTAATATATCTCTAGCAACTTCTTCTAATTTAGGAAAATAGTTAGAATTTTTTTGAATTAAATCTGAAATTATTTCAGCAGAAATATTATTAGTCATACCTGCTAGGTTAGATTTATCAACATCTTCATCTGTTATACCACTTAACTTATTCTGGTTAGTCTTATGTATGTCATAAAGACGGATAATAGCTCTAGCTATTTCTGGTTGAGTAGAAACTAAATCCTGAACATCATGGTTTTTTAAATGATTATCATCAAATACGGAATCACTAAAAACTTCCATTAAATCAGATAATAAATTTGAATCATTTTCTTTTCCTATATCTGAGAGCTCTATATTAAATTCTTGGGCTAAAATAATTAGTATTTTACCTGTTATATTTCTTCTATTATTTTCAATAAGATTAAGATAAGGGGTTGAAATACCTAAAATAGAAGCTAGCCTTTGTTGCGTAAGACTTCTCTCTCTTCTCATTCTTCTAATAGAAGCACCTAATCTAATACCTCGTGTATTTGTATTTTTCATAAATTAAAGCCTTTTTGTTAATTTTTACAAAATATTAAATATTTACACCATAATATTAACATATTTACAACATATTTCAACAATAATGTTGGTTTATAAGCATTTTTAATGTAATTAGTTTACAAAATATTTAATATTAACAATTAAAAATGGAAAATTTAATGGATGATACAATCTTAGAAGGCTTATCACCAAGCACAAATACTACCTATAACCCTCATAGTAATGAAAATATTACTTCTAAAACAAAGGATAATATATGGGAAGTTCCTGCTTGGGCACATAATCGTTGGGCAAATATCAAAAGAGATTACACCAAAGATGATGTTAAAAAGCTTCAAGGATCTGTAAAAATTAGACATACTCTAGCTGAAAATGGCGCTAAAAAACTCTGGGAACTATTAAATAAAGAAGATTATGTTGCTACATTAGGTACATACACAGGTAATATGGCAGTGCAACAAGCTAGAGCAGGATTAAAAGCAATATATTTATCTGGATGGCAGGTTGCTGCTGATGCAAATAGTTCTGGGCAAATGTATCCTGATCAAAGCCTATACCCTGTAAATAGTGTGCCAGATATTGTTAAAAGAATTAACTTCGCATTTCAAAGAGCTGATCAAGTTCAACATATGGAAAAATGTGATAATCTTGATACTACAGATATAGATTTTTACCTCCCAATAATTGCAGATGCAGAAGCAGGTTTTGGTGGACCATTAAATTGTTTTGAATTAATGAAAAACATGATTGAATCTGGAGCTGCTGCAGTTCATTTTGAAGACCAATTAGCGTCTGAAAAAAAATGTGGGCACCTAGGAGGAAAAGTTTTAGTTCCTACTGCAACATTTGAGAGAACACTCAATTCAGCTAGATTAGCTGCAGATGTTTTAGATGTACCAACATTAATAATGGCAAGAACAGATGCGGAAGCAGCAAGGTTAATTACAAGTGACATCGATGAGAGAGATCAAAAATTTTTAACAGGAGAAAGAACCTCTGAAGGCTTTTACAGAATGACAGGAGGTATAGAATGCGCAATTGCTAGAGGTATTGCTTATGCTCCTTATGCTGATTTAGTTTGGTGTGAAACTGCGACTCCTGATTTATCAGAAGCCAGAAAATTTGCTGAAGCATTAAAAAAAGAACACCCTGATCAAATGCTTGCATATAATTGTTCACCTTCATTTAATTGGAAAAAGCATCTGAATGAAGCACAAATGAAAGTTTTCCAAAAAGAAATTGCTGCCATGGGTTATAAGTTTCAATTTATTACATTAGCTGGATTTCATAATTTAAACTATTCTACCTTCAAGCTTGCAGAAGCATATAAAGAAAATGGCATGGCTGCATATTCTGAATTACAACAAAAAGAATTTGGAGCTGAAAAAGATGGTTATTCAGCTACCAAACATCAAAGAGAAGTTGGAGTTTCTTATTTTGATGCAGTATCTAATGCAGTTACGAGAGGCCAATCAGCTACTACTGCAATGGATGACTCAACAGAAACAGATCAATTTTAATTGAGTTCCCCTTGTAGAGAAAATATTATTTTCTCTCTATAGTATTAATAAGGGATAATTTACTATCCCTTATTAATATAATCACTTAAAATATAATTATTTATGACGTGTTCAAAATAAATTCATATAAATTATTTATAAAAATTTAAGGAGATTTTAATGTTTAATGCTTTAGTTTTAAATAAAAAAGATGATCAAAAAGCTACAGGAAAAGTAGAAGAGATAGAAACTAGTAATTTACCTGAAGGTGATGTTTTAATTAATATTGATTACTCAACTATTAATTATAAAGATTCTCTAGCTATTACTTCCTCATCTCCCATAATCAAAAATTTTCCTATGGTACCTGGTATTGATTTTTCAGGTACAGTAGAAGAAAGTTCAAATAATAATTTTACTACAGGAGACAAAGTAATACTTAATGGTTTTGGAGTTGGAGAAAAGTATTGGGGAGGATTATCTCAAAAAGCTCGTGTAAACGGTAACTTTCTAGTTAAACTTCCTAACGAGTTTACAACTAAACAAGCTATGGCAATTGGAACTGCGGGATATACTGCAATGTTATGTGTATTAGCTTTAGAAAGAAATGGTATAACTCCAGAAAAGGGAGAGATATTAGTGACTGGAGCAACAGGAGGTGTTGGAAGTGTTGCAATATCACTATTAGCAAAACTAGGCTACCATGTAACAGCCTCTTCAGGTAGAGATGTTCATAGTGAATACCTAAAGTCTTTAGGGGCGGAAAAAATAATAGACAGAAAAGAGTTATCTGAAAAAGGCAGGCCATTAGGTAAAGAAATTTGGGCTGGTGCAATAGATTCTGTTGGAAGTTTCACGTTAGCCAATATATGTGCTTCTTTAAAATATGGTGGCACTGTAGCGGCATGTGGTTTAGCTCAAGGTTTTGATTTACCTAGTACTGTAATGCCTTTTATTTTAAGAAATGTAACTCTAGCGGGAGTAGATAGTGTATACTGCCCAATAGAACAAAGAATAGTGGCATGGGACAGATTAGCTCAAGATCTAAACTTAGCACATCTTGACAGCATGATTACAACAATTACGCTTTCTGAAGTTGTTAGTGTAGCAAATGATATGCTTTCAGGAAAAACTCACGGAAGAATAATTGTAGATGTTAATGCTTAAATATTATTGGTTTATAATGAGCTTTTGCTTCCTATTACCATCTAAATAAACTGCATTTAGCACTTTTAACCCTGCATCTAAGTTTATTACAAGTGGGTTACCAGTAGGGATTTCTAATTCGTTAATTTTGTCATTAGAAATATTAAAGAGTTTTTTACACAAAGCCCTTAGAGAATTACCATGAGCAGCAATAATAATGTTTTTGCCATCTATAATTTTTGTTTTAATATTTAAATCAAAATACGGTATAACTCTATCGTAAGTATCTTTTAAAGATTCTGTATTTGGAATAAACCTAGAATCAATATTATTATAAATTTTGTCTGACCTAGGATTAAAATCATTATTTTTCTCTAATTCTGGTGGAGCAATATCCCAAGATCTCCTATAAATTTTAATCTGATTTTCTCCTAACTTTTCTTTCATTTCTGCTTTATTTAATCCAGTCAAACTTCCATAATGCCTCTCATTAAATTCCCAAGATTTGATTATATTCATATTTTTTAATGACATATTTTTTAGAATAATTTTTAAAGTATTATCTGCCCGCTTTAGATAAGACGTATAAGCATGATCAATATTAATATTTTCAGCTTTTAATAATTCTCCTGCTTTTTGAGCTTCTAATATACCATTTTCAGACAACTCTACATCATACCAACCAGTAAACCTATTTTCAAGATTCCAAATACTTTGCCCATGACGTACTAATATTAATTTACTCATGATTATCCCTATTAATAAAACTTAAATTATAGTAAATATATAAGATAAAATATAAAGTATTATTTTATATCTTTAACGCTTACTTTATCTCTATTTTTCCAATTATTTCTCTCAACTGTAGAAAAAAAATTTTGAACTTTAGTATTAAACTCAGCTGGCTCTTCTAAATTTATTGCATGGCCTGTCTTTGGGGATACCCATAAACCTGCACTTTTTATTAACCTCTTTAAATAAATATTAATTTCAATACACAATTCATCCTCATCACCAACTGCTAAAAAAACAGGAAGATTCATTTTTTTAAACTCTTTTTTAAACTCCATTAAAGACGGACGCAATGCTTGATATTGTTTCATAGTAAAAGCACTACCATCTTTAGAATGTTCTTCTAAATGATTTTTAAATTCATTCCATCCTCTTGGATCTTTATTTTTTAATTGAACTCTTGAACCTGAATTACTAATTATATTCGCAGCCACCTTTGACCCTTTCTTTAAAAAAATATCCGCTAATTCATTAGCCATGTCATAAAAGCTGTTTTTATGTTCAGGCATTGCACCAGACCCCACACCTGCAATAACTAAAGATTTTACCATACCTTTATATTTTAAACCAAATATTAATGCTGCATATGCTCCCATACTTAGACCGACTATATGAGCTTTATTAATTTTTAATTGTTTCATTAAGTTAGCGATATCATCCACTGAATATTTATAACCATATTTTTTTAAACTGTTAGGCACACCTGAAGGAGGATAACCTCTTGCATTAAATGTAATGCATCTATACTCCCTAGAAAAATAACGAACTTGCTGTTCCCATTCTCTAAAATCTGAACCAAATTCATGAACAAATACTATTGGATAGCCTTTTCCAGTTTCTTCATAATATAATTTAACTCCGTTTGACTTTATATATGGCATTTATATTATCCTTAAATTATTAGTGTCCTTTAAAAATCGGTTTTCTTTTTTCAGAAAAAGCTAATCGACCTTCTTCATAATCCTTACTGGAAAAACAAACTTGTTCAAATTCTCTACATCTTTGAATCATTTTACTGTCTTGTGGATCTGCATCAATTGCTAATTTAGCAGAAGCTATAGTTAATGGAGCATTATCAGAAATAGCATTTAATACTTTCAACGTATGTTCATCAAAATCACTATCATTAAATATTTGTTCAATAATACCCATCTGCATAGCTTCATCAGAAGTAAATTGTCTTGCTGTAAAAAATATATATTTGGCTCTAGAGGGACCAACTATATCTCTTAATTTTTTTATTCCTAAATAGTCATAAGCAAGACCTAATTTAGCTGCTGGAATTGCAAATGTACTTTTTTTAGAAGCTAATCGGATATCACAGGAAAGCGCTGTGGCTAATCCTCCTCCTATACAATAACCATCAATTAGAGCTATTGTAGGTTTTGAAAAACGCTGTAAGATTTGTAGAGAATTCTTAGAAACATTATCATATTTTAATACAGTATCAGACTGCGATCTATTATCATTAAATTCAGAGATGTCTGCTCCTGCTGAAAATGCTTTTTTCCCTTTTCCTTTTAGCACCACACATCTAATATTATTATTATTTTCATACTCTTTTAATAAAATTCCAATTTTTTCCCACATGGATAAAGAGATTGCATTTAACCGACTAGGATTATCTAATATAATATACCCAACTTTGTCTTCCACATATGAATGAATATTTGCTAACGTAGACTTATCTATCATATTATTTTCTCCAGTTTAAATTTTTCAATACTTTTTTTGTCATAACCTAATTCTTCTAGAATAATGTTTGTATGCTCGCCTTTATCAGGAGCAGCCGACTTAAGTTTACTTGGAGTCCTACTTAATTGCATAGCTTGACCAACTAGTTTTATTTTACCTAATTTAGGATGAACAACTGTTTGTGCTATTTTAGAATGAATAATTTGTGGATCATTAAAAACCTCTTTTATATTATTTATTGGGCCGCAAGGAATACTTACGTTATTTAACTTTTTAATCCATTCATCGTTCGTATTTTTTGATAAAGCTATTGTTATTATATTTGTTAATTTTATTCTATTTTTAGTTCTAGCAGTATCATCTTCAAAATCATTATCCTCTAAAGATTCTCTCATATCTAATACATTACATAATCTTCTCCACATGGCTTCACCAGTGGACGCTATATTAATATACCCATCTGCTGTCTTAAATGCGCCCATTGGGGCCATAGTGGGATGATCGTTTCCTGTCTGCCCAGCTAATTCTTCTGAAACTAAATATCGGGCAGCTTGAAAATCTAACATAGAAACTTGAGACTCTAGTAAAGACGCACTAACATATTGACCTAAACCAGATCTTTCTCTTTCATATAAAGCAGTTAAAATTCCTAAAGCACAGTGCAAACCTGCACTTAAATCTGCAACAGGAATACCTACTCTTAGGGGTCCATTTCCCTCAAACCCAGTAACAGACATAAGCCCACCCATCCCTTGAGCCACTTGATCAAAACCCGGAAGATCAGAATATGGTCCACTTTGGCCAAAACCAGAAATACTTGCATATATTAAACGAGGATTAGTTTTTTTTAAAATTTCATAATTAATACCGAGACGTTTTTTTACATTAGGTCGAAAATTTTCAACTAATATATCTGAATTTTTTATTAATTCTTTTAATATTTTTACTCCATCTTTACTTTTCAGATTAAGCGTTATACTTCTTTTATTTCTATGTAAGTTTTGAAAGTCTGAGCCTTCTCGTCTTCCACCAAGGTCTTGACTATCGTCTATACTATCTGGCATTTCAATTTTTATTACATCTGCCCCCCAGTCAGCAAATTGTCTAA
>JAQWRB010000134.1 GCA_029243935.1 Alphaproteobacteria bacterium | reverse complement strand
GTAGACACTATCGCTTCTGCTTCATGTGTAGACACTATCGCTTCTGTTTCATTTGTAGACACTATCGCTTCTGCTTCATTTGTAGGCACTATTGCTTCTGCTTCATTAGTAGTCACTATCACTTCTGATTCACTAGGTAGTAATTTAGTACCTTCTTTGGCCAAAATTTTTGTACTATCTGGTGCAATAATTGAAACTGTTTTTTGAGATTTTATTCCATTTGATAACAAATTTAAATCATAATAACCAGGAGCTAACTCCTCAATAAATACAAACTCTCCAAATTGATTAGTTATCACTTCACCTATCAGCTGATCTCCATTAAATATTTTAACTTTTTGATTTATACCAGCTCTCCCTCCTATAACAAGTGTATTATCCTCACCTAACTTTATAATATCAAAAGTAGGTTCTAAATTTAAATTTACATCCTTATTTGAGTCCATATCATCTTTAGGTTTAATATTCTCAATTTCCAAGTTTGGTTTTACTTCAAAATGAATTTTTTCCTCAACGGTTTCGACAACTATCTTTGTAGGATCTAGAGGAACATATTTTACTACTAATAATAAAATTATGAGCGCACTTAAAACTATCCCTCCTCCTAATAAATATTGTTTAGTATTTTTTCCAAAGATCATTTTCAATTTTTTATCCTAATGTATTAATAATATATTTATATTAGATTATTTATAAATAAAACTATATAAAAAAAAATTGTAATGAAAAAAATAAAAACAACTAAAATAATTACGATATTTTGTGGATCTAAAACAGGAAATAACCCTCTTTATAAAAATGAGGTTATAAAAATAGCAAGTATTCTTACAAGTAATGGGTTTTCAATTATATATGGAGGTGGTAAAATTGGTTTAATGGGAGTCATTTATAATATTATAGAAAAATTTAATGGTAAAATAACAGGTATTATTCCTGAATTTCTTAATACCTCTAAAATAGTTCAAAATAATAATAAAAATTTAGTAGTTGTTAAATCACTTGAAAAAAGAAAACTACTAATGATTAAAAAAGCAGATATATTTTTAATACTCCCAGGTGGTTTTGGCACTTTAGATGAATTATTTGAAGTTCTAACTTTAAATCAATTAAACATATATAATAAACCGGTTTTAATATTTAATATTTCTAATTATTGGAAGAATTTAAAACTTCTGTTAAAAGATATGAACAAAGAAGGTTTCTTATATAAAAATGATTTAAAAAAAATAATATGGGTAAATAATAGTGAAGAATTATTAAGAACTTTAAAAAAACTAATATAATAAAAAAGGAGTTATAATGAGTAAGATCCATGTTGGTACACCAATTATTGAAATTGATGGTGATGAAATGACTAGAATTATATGGGAATTAATTAGGGAAAAACTAATTAAACCATATTTGGATTTAGAAACATTATATTATGATCTTAGTATTCATAATAGAGATATAACATCTGACCAAGTTACTATAGACTCAGCAAATGCAATAAAAAAATATGGAGTAGGCGTTAAATGTGCAACTATTACTCCCGATGAAGCTCGCGTTAAAGAATTTAATCTATCAAAGATGTGGCGTTCTCCCAATGGCACTATTCGT
Source organism: Alphaproteobacteria bacterium (assembly GCA_029243935.1). Classification (GTDB taxonomy): domain Bacteria; phylum Pseudomonadota; class Alphaproteobacteria; order TMED109; family TMED109; genus TMED109. The sequence continues at coordinate 4,828 of JAQWRB010000134.1, read as the reverse complement.
AATATATTAGGTGGTACTGTTTTTAGACAACCTATTATATGCAAAAATGTGCCTAAATATGTTCCTGGATGGACAAAGCCAATAGTTATTGGAAGACATGCCTATGGTGATCAATATAGAGCTACTGATTTTTTAATTCCAAAAGCAGGAAAATTAATAATGAAGTTTATTCCAAATGATGGAAGTCAAGAAATTGAATATGAAGTAAATGATTTTGAAAGTTCTGGCATTGCTATGGGCATGTTTAATTTGGATGATTCTATTCGTGGATTTGCAAGGGCGTGCTTTAACTATGGCTTAAACTTAAATTGGCCAGTTTATCTTTCAACAAAAAATACAATACTGAAAGCCTATGATGGAAGATTTAAAGACTTATTTGAAGAAATATTTGATAAAGAATTCAAGCAGCGCTTTGAAGAAAAAAATATTATTTATGAACACAGGCTTATTGATGACATGGTAGCAGCAGCTATGAAATGGGAAGGGGGATTTGTATGGGCATGTAAAAATTATGATGGTGACGTACAATCTGATGTAGTAGCGCAAGGCTTCGGCTCACTAGGACTTATGACATCGGTATTAATGACTCCAGATGGCAAAACTATAGAAGCTGAAGCAGCGCATGGGACTGTAACTAGACATTTTAGAGCATATGAAAAAGGTAAAGCTACCTCTACTAATCCTATTGCTTCTATATTTGCTTGGACTAGGGGTTTATGGTATCGAGGAAAATTTGATAAAAACAGTAAACTACAAAATTTTGCACAAAAATTAGAATCTGTATGTATAGAAACGATAGAAGGTGGTGCCATGACTAAAGACTTAGCTTTATTAGTTGGTAATAATCAAAGCTGGATGGAAACAATAGAATTTCTTGGTGAAATAGAAAATAACCTTAAAAGATCATTAAGTTAAAAATATTATTTAATCTTTATTAAATTTGATATTACTTCTATAGCCTCTTCTGCTTTCTCATAGTGAGGGCCTCCTCCTTGCGCCATATCAGCTCTTCCACCTCCTCCTTTTCCTCCTAATATTTCTACTCCTGCCTGAGTAAATTCTGTTGCATCAAACTTATCTGAAATATCATTAGTAACGCCTACCACTAATGAGGCTTTATTTCCTAAAGTGCTTATAACTATAACTATGCCAGAGACTAATTCTTTTTTAAACTCATCCACCAATCCTTTTATTTCTTTAGGAGGAAGGGCATCTAAAACCTTACTAACTACTTTTATTCCATTAATTACTGTATTTGCAGATTCTGTATTAGTATTATTAGAAGTATTTATTTTTTTATTTAAATCAATTATCTGTTTTTCTAAGTTTTTTCTGTCTAAAATTAAAGAAATGATCCTTTCCTTTAAAACTTCTTTCGATGTTTTTAGTTCTAATGCTAACTCATTTATTATTTTATTCTCTGCCTGGTATTCCGCTAATGCTGCCTGACCAGCTACTGCTTCAATTCTTCTTACGCCTGACCCTAAAGCAGACTCTGATAGAATTTTAAATACACCAATATCTCCTGATCTATTTACATGGGTACCTCCACACAATTCAACAGAATAGTGCTGATCATCATTTTCTCCCATCTTTACAACCCTAACTTCCTCCCCGTATTTTTCTCCAAATAATGCCAAAGCACCAATTTTTCTTGCTTTTTGAATATTCATTACTGTTGTTTTTATAATAAAATTTTCTCTTATCTTATTATTAATTTCTATTTCTATTATATTAAGATCAGAATGGCTAATTGGTTTATTATGACTTATATCAAACCTCAGTTTATCTGGAGAAACTAAACTGCCTTTTTGACTTATGTGATCTCCTAAGTGTCTTCTTAAAGCCTCATGCAATAAATGTGTTGCACTATGGTGTATTCTTAAAGAATTTCTTCTTTCAACATCAATGCATAAGTTTACATTATCATCCCTTTTTAATAGACCTTCAGTTATTTTAACAATATGAACTATTAAGTTTCCATAGTTTTTTGTATCTTCAACTATAGCTTTACCATTCTCCCAAGTAAACTCTCCCTTATCTCCTAACTGGCCACCAGATTCAGCATAAAATGGTGAACTACTAGTTATAACTTGTGCTTTTGCACCTTTATCTGCTTCTGTTACTTCTTTACCGTCCATTACAATGCTTTTAACATTTGATTCTGCACTCATATTTTCATAACCTATAAAAGTATTGTCTCTTTGGCGTTCTTTTAACTTTAACCATATTTCATCAGTCGCTTTATCACCAGATCCACTCCACGATTTACGTGCAGTATCTTTCTGTAAGTTCATACTTTCCTCAAAACCTTTATAATCAAGAGCAATATTCTTACCTCGCAAAATATCTGCCGTAAGATCTATTGGAAAACCATATGTATCGTACAGTTTAAAAGCAACATCCCCAGGAAGAGCCTCAGAACTATTTAATTTTTTTATAGATTGGTCTAGTAACCCTAAACCTCTCTCTAAAGTTTCTCGAAATTTAATTTCTTCATCTTTTAATGTATTTTCAATTAATGCTTTTGCTCTTGAAAGTTCCCCAAATGCATCACCCATATTCTCTTGTAAGCTGTTAACTAGTCGATACATATGAGGTTCATTAATGCCTAATTTTTGGACATGCCTCATAGCTCTTCTCATAATTCTTCTTAAGACATACCCACGACCATCATTTGAAGGCAAGACTCCATCTGATATAAGAAATGAGGATGCTCTTAAATGGTCAACAATAACTCTATGTGAGATTAAATTTTCATTAACTGCCTCAACACCTGAAAATTCTACTGAACTATTAATTAAATTTTTAAATAAGTCTATATCATAGTTGTTATGGACTCCTTGCAAAACAGCTGCCATTCTTTCTAAACCCATTCCAGTATCTATTGAAGGCCTAGGTAGATTTGATTTGTTACCATTTGCTGACTTTTCATATTGCATAAACACTAAATTCCATATTTCAATATACCTATCTCCATCTTCATTTACACTTCCAGGTATGCCTCCACTTATTTTAGGGCCATGATCATAAAATATTTCGGAGCAAGGTCCACATGGTCCAGTATCACCCATAGACCAAAAATTATCAGATGAAGAGATTTTAATAATTTTATCATTTGATAAGCCAGATATTTTTTTCCATAAATTATATGCTTCTACATCTTCAGAATAAACAGTTACCAATAATTTTTTTTCATCTAATCCATAAATTTTAGTTACAAGGTTCCATGCATACTCAATTGCTAATTCCTTAAAATACTCACCAAAACTAAAATTTCCTAACATTTCAAAAAATGTGTGATGCCTAGCTGTATAGCCAACATTTTCTAGGTCGTTATGCTTGCCACCTGCTCTTAAACATTTTTGTGAAGTTGTAGCTGTTTTATATTTACTTCTTTCTTTACCAGTAAAAATATTTTTAAACTGTACCATACCAGCATTAGTAAATAATAATGTAGGATCATCCTGAGTTAATAGGGGAGATGAAGACAACTCTTTATGACCTGAGGACACAAAATAGTCTAAAAAAGTTCTTCTAATTTCATTTGTAGAATTTGACAAATTAAACCCTCCTAAAACTATCTTAACACTTTATTCTTTATTGTTAATAGATTGTTTTAAAAGGGATAACATTATAAGTCTATATTTATTCTGATGTTATTGCAGTTTTTTCTATTGAACTATTTTTTTCAAGTTCAACCTCTTCTATATCCTTAATAAGGCCTAAAGATTTTTTAATTTCAAAAGCAATACTTTTAGCTGTCTCCGGGTTATCTTCTAAGTATTGTTTAACATTTTCACGTCCTTGCCCTATTCTTTCTTCATTATATGAATACCAGGAACCAGCTTTTTCAATGATTTCTGCTTTTACACCCAAGTCAACTAACTCACCATTATAACTTATTCCTTTACCATACATTATATCAAATTCTACTACCTTAAAGGGTGGAGCAACTTTATTCTTAACTACTTTTACTCTTGTTTGGTTTCCCACAACTTCATCTCTATCTTTTATTTGTCCTATTCTTCTTATATCTAATCTAACTGAAGAGTAAAATTTTAAAGCATTCCCTCCTGAAGTAGTCTCAGGGCTTCCAAACATAACACCTATTTTCATTCTTATTTGATTAATAAATATTATAGTAGTATTTGATTTAGAAATTGTTGACGTTAACTTTCTTAAAGCTTGACTCATTAGCCTTGCTTGTAAACCTACATGATGATCACCCATTTCACCTTCTAGTTCTGCTCTAGGCACTAACGCAGCCACGGAATCTATAACAATCAGATCTACGGCTCCAGATCTAACTAAAGTATCAGCTATTTCTAATGCTTGTTCACCAGCATCAGGCTGACTAATTAATAAGCTTTCCACATTAACACCTAATTTCTGGGCATATTCTGGATCAAGCGCATGCTCTGCGTCTATAAATGCACAAATACCACCTTTTTTTTGTGCCTCTGCTATAGCGTGCAACGTTAATGTGGTTTTTCCTGAACTCTCAGGACCATATATTTCTATTACTCTACCTCTCGGTATTCCTCCTATACCTAAGGCAATATCTAAACCCAAGGAACCGGTTGAAATGGCTTCTATGTGTCTAATAGGTCCTTCACCTAACTTCATTATTGATCCCTTACCATACGCTCTTTCAATTTGGGATAAAGCGGCTTCTAACGCTTTACCTTTTTCTTTATCATCCATTTCTACTATCCTTAATTCAGGTTTATTTTCTTTTACACTCATTCTTAAAGCTCCTAATCTTTTTATGCTATTAAAAAATTATTATAAATAAATTTTTTAATTTTTTATGTATTATTTACAA
>JAQWRB010000088.1 GCA_029243935.1 Alphaproteobacteria bacterium | reverse complement strand
TGTGTTTTATAATAATATTATTGTTTAATAATAATTTTCTAAAACAATGGTTAACGCACCACCACTTTAAAAAAGCTCTATTGAACATCCCCTTTCAATAGTCGGACAGCACTTAATTAGGCAGGTCTCCTGGCTAATGGGTTATCAATTATCTTGCCTTCCCGTATCTAATATTTACAGTGGCAGTTTAGATTCTCTATCCATCTACAGTTGCGGGGGCAGCTGAGGTAACTATATAATATCTCATTCCCTTTTCACCTATAATTAAATAGGCACCTAATTGATTAACATTTACTATATCATGAAAATAAGTCAATTTTTTATAGATTTTTTAAGTGAAATAATTCATGTTATAATAATGTTAAGAAATATTATTAGATTTGCTGTAAGAAAAGCTGCTTCTGATCCGAGAGTTAGAGCTAAAGCTACAGAAACAGCTAGAAAAATTGCTAAGGGTGCCGGGGATCTAGCAAGAGAACCTGAACCAGCAAAAAAGCTTGGACGCTTGGCTGGTAGAATAAAGAAAAGAATAATTAATAATTAGTTTTTTTTATAATAATTTTCGCCATGTTTCATACAGTTTTCTATTAATAAGGCTCTTTCTTCTCCAGTGCCTCCATATTTTGGGTTGGGTAATTTAAAGGCTTTAATAAATTCCATTGCAGCCTTAAGTGTTTTTCTAGAGCGTTTATTATTCATTATAGCAAGCTCATTCGCGGTCCAACAATCTACTTCCATTTCGTTACCACTTTGTAGAACAATATGACCATATTCATGCAGAATAAAATAATCAACGGCACCTGGATATTTCCATTCTATATTAGCCATACGTTGAGCACAGTAATAAATTTTACCATCAGGGGTAGCGGTAGCAACTCCACCATTAGTAGCAACACAGTTCGGAATTAGCTCTGCTTCAACTTTTTCTTCCGTAGCGTAAGTAATGGAGATAGTGTTGATTATTATTAGTATAAAAATTTTTTTTAACATAATTCAGCAATCTAAAAGCTACATTATTACGTAATATAGTTTAATAAGTTTCAAAGTAAAATTAATTAAAAGAGAGGCATATAAGTGTCTAAAAATATTAATATATTATGGTTTAGAAAAGATTTACGATTAAATGATAATCCTGCTTTAGTTGAAGCTAATTTAAATTCTGAAATATTACCTATATATATATTGGACACTTGCAATTCTAATGAAGGTAAAATGGGAGCAGCTAGTAAAGTGTGGCTCTATCATTCTTTAAAAAACTTAAACAGCTCTTTAGATAATAAATTAAATTTTTATAAGGGTGACCCTATAAAAATTATAAATAAACTGATTAAAATTAATAATATTAACGGAATATATTGGAATCGTTGTTATGAACATTGGGAAATTAAAAGAGACAAAGAAATTAAAAAAAAACTTACCGAAAAGGGCATACAGGTTAAAAGTTTTAATGGCTCCTTAATAAGAGAACCTTGGGAGATTCTTAAAGAAGATAAAACTCCTTATAAAGTATTTACCGCATTATACAAAAAAGCGTATTTATTTTCGGATATTGTCGTCAAAACTCTTAATAAGCCAATTAAAATAAATTTTTTATACAAAACTGATGATTTTAATAATTTGGATTCATTAAAATTATTACCAAATCTACCTTGGGCAAGCAATATAATTAGAGATTGGAAAGTTGGAGAAAAAGAAGCAAATTTAAAAGCAGATATTTTTTTTACTAAAGGAATAAAAAATTATAAAAATGGAAGAAATTTTCCATTTAAGAAAAATGTTTCCTTTTTGTCTCCACATATACATTTTGGAGAAATTTCCCCAAAACAATTATGGGTTAAGGTAAATAATATTGAAAAAAATGAAAATATAGAACATTTTATAAGAGAAATCTGCTGGAGAGAATTCTCATATTATCTATTATATCACTTTCCTCATTTGCCTACAGCTAATTTACAAATAAAATTCAATAATTTTCCCTGGAAAAATAATGATGATTATTTTGATAAGTGGAAAATTGGTAAAACTGGATATCCAATAATTGATGCAGGTATGAGAGAGTTGTATTCTACTGGCTATATGCATAATAGAGTACGGATGATAGTTGCGTCATTCTTAGTAAAAAATTTATTAGTTCACTGGCGTAAAGGAGAAAGATGGTTCTGGGATTGTTTATTTGATGCTGATTTAGCTAATAATAGTGCAAGTTGGCAATGGGTTGCAGGGTCAGGTGCAGACGCGGCTCCGTACTTTAGAATATTTAATCCAGTAACACAGGGGCAAAAATTTGATGAAGATGGTTTATATACAAAAAAATATTTACCAGAACTTAAAAATATACCAAAAAAATATTTGTTTAACCCTTGGGAGGCACCTGAGGATATTTTAAAAAAAGCAAATATAAATTTAGGAGTAAATTATCCAAAACCCATTGTTGGCATTAAAGAGTCTAGAGAAAAAGCTCTTTCTGCTTTTAGGCAGATTAAATGATCTATTTTAACACATAAGACGTATTAAATTAGAGGAGTGCATAATGTTTTTAGAAAATTATATTGAAACTGTTGATTTTTCAGATAAGTTACCATGTATTGAATATAAACAGGAAAAACATTATTTAGTGTTAAAGTCAGCTGTAAAAGATAAAGAGTTAACTTATTTAATAAGTAGGGTTGCTGATTTTAAAGATAAATCTGCTTTCTCTGATTTATTTAAATTAGTAGGACCACGTATTAAAGGTTATTTAATGAAATTAGGGTCGTCAGATATTGTAGCTGAAGACTTGCTTCAGGAAGTAATGTTAACTGTTTGGAGAAGATCTGAAACTTTTGATAGGGCAAAAGCTGCTGTAAGCACGTGGTTATTTACTATCGCCAGAAACAAAAGAATAGATATGTTAAGAAAAGAAATTAGACCACAGTTAGACCCATTAGATCCTATGCTGACGCCTAATCAAGAAGATTCTGCAGATAATGTATATAGCTCCAAGCAGGAATCATTAAAGATTACTAATGCTATAGAGCAATTGCCTGATGAACAGGCAGTTTTAATTAAAATGACTTATTATGAAGATAAATCGCATTCTAATATAGCTAATGAACTAAGAATGCCTTTAGGCACTGTAAAATCTAGAATAAGATTAGCATCGAACCGTTTAAGAAAATTACTTGAAGGACAAATATATGATTAAACACCATCTAAATCCGGAAATTTTAATGTCTTACGCTGCTGGAAATTCATCTTCATCAGTTAGTTTAATAGTAGCCTCACATATTACAGTCTGTAGTAAGTGCAGAAAGGAAGTTAGTTTTTATGAAGATATCGGAGGAAAAGTTTTAGAAGAATCTTTGTCCGTTGAAACTAAGGCAGAAACTCTTGATATAATATTATCAAAGTTAGACGGGCTAAATAGTGAACTTATAACTAATACAATTATAGAAAATAGTAGTTTTAAAAATATTCCTGTGGTTTTACAAAAAATGCTTCCTGAAGGTAATTCTCTTACTGAAAATTGGAAGAAAGGAATTGGTGGTATAAAGTACTTTGATATAGACATGGAGAGTGTTAATAAAGATTTGCACGCCCGAATGTTATCTATTCCTCCTGGAAAAAAGTTGCCTAACCATGGTCATGAAGCACAAGAACTTACTTTAGTTTTAGAAGGAGGCTTTTCTGATGAAAATGGTAATTATAATGTTGGTGATGTTGCAATTGAAGATGAGAATAATATTCATACGCCTATTGCAGATTCTGAAGAAGGATGTGTTTGTTTGGTAGTCTATGAGGGTAATTTAAAATTTAAAGGTGTTTTTGGGCCTATTTTAAATTTATTAAAGATTTAATATTTTGCAGTCATGTTGGATAACAGGTGCTTCTAGTGGAATAGGAAGAGCTTCTTCTATAGCTTTTGTAAAAAAAGGATACACTGTTTTAGCTAGTTCTAGATCATTAAATGATTTAAGTTTATTAAAAAAAGAATGTGAGGAGCTATCTTATTCTGGAAAAATTATTCCCTTACCTATGGATGTGACGAGTATAAAAGAAATTAATAAAGCTTTAAAATATATAAAAAAAAATATAAAAACCTTAGACTATGTAATATTTAATGCGGGAACCTACGTTAAGGAAAATTCAAAAAATATAACAGTAAGTAATACTAAGTTAATGATGGATCTAAATTTTACAGCAGTAATTAATAACATTATTTTACTACAACCATATTTCTCAATATTAAAGATTAAGCAAATAGCTGTTGTATCATCTATAGCAGGATGGAGAGGTATGCCAATGGCTGCTGCATATTGCTCATCTAAGGCAGCTATAAAAACAGCAATAGAGAGTTTTTCTATTGATTATAGTAAAGAAAACATAAGTTTTAGGCTTTTTGCTCCTGGTTTTGTAGAAACGCCACTTACTAAGAAAAATGATTTTAAAATGCCTTTCATTATAAAAGCTGAGGAGGCGGGGGAAAGAATATATAATTGAATAAAGTATTCTAAAAAATTTGAGATATGTTTCCCTATTAAATTTGCTTTAATAATGAAAATTATATCTGTATTACCATGGCCAATATATAAATGGATAATGATAAAAAAAAGTAATAAAACCTAATTATTATCAATAGTTCACAAGCTAATGTTTCTTAAAAAAAAGGTAAACTGTACCAAGTTTTATTCCAAATTTACTCATTTTTGCTTTATTTATTATCACATTATTATCCTGAAGATACATATAATCTTTGAAATTTACTTTGGTTTTTCTGCCATACAAAGGTAATTCAAAACTATACTTCCAGTAAAAAACATTTCCACGTGTATAACCTTTTGCAATACCAACTACGTTTTCTGTTCTTCCTTCATAGGTATCATTGTCTGTTTTAAGTAATTTCCAAACTCTATTTTCTTTTACCCCATCATCATAAATAAAGTCTTCAACTATTGTTAGCGTTTTAGTTGTAGAGTTCCAATCACCAGAAATTGTACAAGTAAATTTCTTTCTTATAATACCAAATACATCTTCAAATAATCCCCATGCAAGTAATTTTCCAGAAAAAAAATCTTCAAGATTTAACTTTGGTTTTATATTTATACATCTATCTATGCTCATGTGTTCTTTACGGAGCATTTAGTCAAATGGATTTATATATTTATTGTTTATTTAATAGTATTTGATGTACATCAGTTGAACCAGATAAAAATCCTGCTTCGCAATAAGAAAGATAATATTCCCACATTCTTTTAAAATTCTCATTGAAATGTTTTTCTTTAGAAATAATTTCCCAATTAAATATAAATTTTTCTCTCCAAATTGAAAGAGTTCTTGCATAGTCTTTGGCAAATGATTTTTTAACTTCTATATTTAGGCCATTATTACTAATTACTTGAGTTAATACATTAATAGAAGGAAGAAAACCTCCTGGAAATATGTATTTTTGTATAAAATCAGATCTATATTTATAGGATGAGTAAAGTTCATCTTTAATACTTATTAATTGCATACCAATTAAGCCATTATCTTGCAAATTATCATGAAGTTTTTTAAAAAAAACTGGCCAATATTTTTCACCTACAGCTTCAAACATTTCAATAGAAATAATTTTATCATATTTACTAATTATATCTCTATAATCAATAACTTTAATCTGAACTAAATCATTTAACCCTTCTTTATAAATCCTTTTTTTTGCATAGTCTGCTTGTTTATTTGAAATAGTAACTGCCGTAACTTTTGCTCCATATTTTTTTGCTGTATATTCAGAAAAACCTCCCCAGCCACAACCTATTTCAAGTATATTGTCTCCAGGTTTGATATTAGTTATTTTGCACAAACTTTCATATTTTTTTCTTTGAGCTAGCTGCAAATCAAATTTTTTATTGTTAAATATCCCTGAAGAATATGTCATAGAACTATCTAACCATTTAGAATAAAAATCATTTCCTAGGTCATAGTGGTGAGCAATATTTTTTTTGCTTCCAGGTTTTGAATTAGGTTTAAATAAGTGCTGGATATAATTTAAATACTTGTAAAAAGTTTTTCCATAAATGATATTCTTATTATAATCTCTATTTATGGATAATAATTGAATTACTTTTGAAATATCTGGACTTGAAGTTTCAGAGTTTATATATGCCTCTGCAAATCCAATTGATCCTCCTTTTATAACTCGGTTAAATACTTTCCATGTATGAATATTTAACTCTGCAATAAAGGTACTATTTATTTTTCCAATATTAACTGCAGTTTTATCTGGAAGGTTTAATTTTAATAAACCTTCTTCAATAAAAAGCATTTTATTAATTAAGTTTTTATTAACTTTATTTATCATTTATCATTTATCATTCTTATTATCACTATTAATTAATGTCTTACTAAGTGATATTGTATTTATTTTAGGGATGGGCCTATAAAAGAATTTAATGCCTTTTATCCATAAGAAAAAAGCTTGAAGATGGATTGAGTATATAATTTTTATAGTCATTAAAGGGTATGTAAAAAAATATATTAAGATATTAGTGTTATTAAACTTAGTTTTTTTTCCATAAAATACTGCATTAAGCAGACTTATGTTTTTATTGTTTTTATTTTTTGAATATTTTATTTCAACTTTTAATGAATTATTATTAAGTTTTGTAGCAAATTCATATTCTCCTTCAATTTTAAAAAATGGAGAAACATGAAATGTTTTTTCTGCAATCTCATTTTTAGCATTATATTTTGTAAGATAATAATGTCTGTCTTTAAAAGTATTATGAACTTCATAGATAATTGCTTTTATTTCATCTTTATCTCCTATACAGAAATAAGTTGTAAGAGGATTAAAAACATACCCTAAAATTCTTGGATAACATAAAATATAAATTTTATCATTTTTCTTATATAGATTTTTAGATAAAAATATATTTTTTACCCAGTTTATAGGATTATTATAAGGCTTTTCCGTGTGATCTTTATAATAAAAACTAAATAAGTTAAATTTATTTAAGGAAAAAAAAATTGTTTTATTTTCTAATTTTTCTAATTGTTCTAAGTTCATAAAGAATTTAAATACTCTATATTTAAATTTATGAATTTTAGGTTGAAACCTATAATGGCTTACATATCCTTTAAAAATATAATTATTTATTGATAGGCCCATGATAGATAGTACCATTTTATTTATTAAGAGGTAAGAATATCTTCTTTAACATTTTTTGTTTCTATATTCCATGGACACTTACATCCAAGTTTTTCAGCAATTCTTAATCCTGAAATAATGCCATCTTCATGAAAACCATATCCTGTCCAAGCACCTGCATACCATAAATTTTCTTTTCCTTGTATTGTTTCTAATTGAGATTGGCCTAACAATGCATTTCTATCAAGAATGGGGTGTTTATAAAAAATTTCTTTAAAAATATATTTTTTTTCTATACTGTTATTTTTAGAATTTAAAGTTATAAATAAAGGAAATTTTTTATTTATATTCTGTAACAAATTCATCCAGTACGTCATTTGTACTGGTAAGTTATTTTCTTTATTATTACTTGTTTTACTAAAATAATTCCAAGAGGACCATAAAAATTTGTTTTTAGGCATATATTTAGAAGAAGAATGCAAGATGATTTTATTTTGAGAAAATTTAAAATTATTGAGAATTTTATAAACATTTTTATGAACATTTTTTATTAGTTTTAAAGATTGGTCTGCATGACAAGCCATTATAACATGGTCATATTTTATTTTTAAATCATCAATCTCAATATATACTGATTTTTCAGAGGATTCTATGGATTGAATATTTACATTATTTTTATAAGTGAAATCCGAATTCTTTATAACTTTATTAATATACTCTCTACTTCCATTTTTTACAGTTTTCCATTTAGGTCTATTTTTTATATTTAATAAGCCATGATGATAAAAAAAATATAAAAATGTTTGTGTAGGGAATGATAATGAATCTTTTGTTGAACAAGACCATACTGCAGATGTTATTGGAATTATATAGTTATTAATAAATGATGTGGAAAATTTATTTTTAATCAACCAATCTTCAAGAACGCTTTCCTTATTATTGTTTTTTGCAATATACTTAGAGGCTATTTTTTTAAATTTAAAAATATCGTATATTAATTGCCATTGGCTTTTTTTAAAAAGATTTTTTCGTTGCCCAAATATACCACCTAGACCTGCACCTGAATATTCATACGACCCATTATCTAGAGAGACAGATAAAGACATATTGCTATCTGCACAATTTACATCATGATATTTAAAAAAATTAGTCAAATTAGGATAATTTTTATTGTTATAAACTATAAATCCTGTATCTACATTTATAGGAATTGTTCTATTGTTTTCAGTTGGATAATTAATTTTAATAGTATTAGCATGACCTCCTAGCTCAGGTTCTTTTTCATATAAAGTTGTATTATGTTCTTTAGATAAGAGCCAAGCAGCAGATAATCCGGCTATACCAGAACCAACAACAGCAATGTTTAATGACTTTTTTGGAAATGTTTTAGGATTAATGATAGTTTTAGAAGGTAAGTAAGTATCCATTTATTCTATTTCCTGAAAATTTATTTGTTTTTAATAGCTACGAATAATTAATAGTATTAGATTGTAATTAAATTTTTTCGTCATGTTATTTAGTAACTTTTGGTTAAATATGATAAACCTTAATATTTCAGATTTAAAATATTTTAACATTAAAATTATATTAGGCTTTCTAGCTCTTATTTGTTTTTTTTCAACACTTAATATAGTTCCTCCTTTAGATAGAGATGAATCACGTTATATTCAAGCAACTGTTCAAATGCTTGAAACTAAAGATTTTGTCAATATTAATTTTTTAGAGTCACCGAGGCTCAAAAAACCACCAGGGATTTATTGGCTTCAAGCAATATCTGCAGTTGGTATAAAAAATATATTCTTTTTAGATAGTGTTCCTATTTGGGCTTTTCGGATTCCTTCTGCAATCGGTGCAAGTGTTTCTATATGGGTCACATTTTTATTAGGACAATTCTTGTTTGGTAGAGCGCAAGGACTTATTGCAGCTTTATTATTGATGAGTTCACCTATAGTAATAATGGAGTCTCATATCGCTAAAACAGATAGTGTTCTTTTAGCTTTATTTTTATGTGCTTTATATATTTTAGTAAAAATTGTATTTTATGAGGATAAAAAATTACCCAAACCATCAGATATTACTGTATTTGCTTTTTGGATAATTATGTCTTTTACATTCCTTATTAAAGGCCCAATTGCCTTGGTAATATTATTGTTAACAATTATTTCTTATAAGGTTCTTAAGGAGCCTATTAATTTTAAAGATTTAAAGCCTATTATGGGAATAATTCTGTTTATGTTAATTATATTACCATGGTTTATTCTTATTAATTCAGGTAATAATAATGATGTGTTATTCAACACTATAAAGAAGGATATGCTTTTAAAATTAGTAAGCGTTCAGGAATCACATGGTGCACCTCCTGGTTCATACCTTTTATCTTCTATGTTAACCGCTTGGCCTATAGCTTTATTTATAATCCCTTCAGCATTGTGGTGTTTTAAAAATAAAGATAATAAATCTGTTAAATTTTTATTATGTTCATTAATACCTTCATGGCTATTTTTTGAGATAATACCTACAAAATTATTACATTATGTACTTCCTTTATTACCTAGTTTTGCAATATTGACAGCCGCAATGATTATATCCTCAGTTAAAGGTATAAAGTTTAGAAGTATATCTGAAAATTATATATTTAAATTTCTTAGTGCACTACCATTTTTAGGAGGAGCAATAATTGCAGCTGGAATAATATATATAGGGAATAGATATGGAGAGGGCTTAACTCTTTCTATTTTACTTATTGCATCTATATATCTATTTAGTTCTTTTTTATGTGGATACTTTTTATATATTAAATCTTTTATTAAAGCAGCATTAGTGGTTATTATTTGTAATATTATTGCATTAAAATTACTCATAATATTAATTCCAAATCAACTGCAAAAAATATGGATTTCTGAAAGAATTTATAGCCAAATCCAGGATAAAAATTTAAGTGAAGTGTTTTTATTGTTAGGTTACTCAGAGCCATCTTTAATTTTTAGATTAGGGTCTCAAACAAAAATTGTAAGTAGTAATAATGAGGCTATTGATTTAATTTTAAATAAAAAAATTAATTATATAATAATTGAAAAATTTTACTTAGATCAATTTAAAAAATTATCTGAAAAAAATGGAATTGTAATCAATGCAATCGGTAATTCTATATTAGGGTTTAATTATTCAAAAGGAAAAAATGTTGAAGTTATTGTCATGTATCTCAATCAATAAATAGTAGAAAAATTATCTTTATCATTGTAAATATATTTCTTATAATTACTATCTAATCATAAAGTTTTATAAAATAGGAATGGGAAAGTTTAAATGTTACCAGAATTATCAACAAAAGTTGAAGATTTATTAGAAAGAGTAAGCAAGTTTATGGACGAGAATATTTATCCAAATGAACAAAACATAATGAATGAAATTGCAGAAGGAGATAGATGGCAACCATCACAGATTCTAGAAGGAATTAAAGCTAAAGCTAAAGAGCAAGGTTTATGGAATTTATTTTTACCAGAGAGTGATCGTGGAGCAGGCCTTACAAACTATGAATATGGACATTTGTGTGAATTGATGGGAAGAACGCAATTTGGACCAGAAGCATTTAATTGTTCTGCGCCAGATACAGGCAATATGGAAACCTTAGAAAGGTATGCTTCAGAAGAAGTTAAAGAAGAATGGATGAAACCGTTACTTGAAGGTACAATACGCTCTGCATTTGCCATGACTGAGCCAGCTGTAGCCTCATCTGATGCAACCAATATAGAATCATCAATAGTTAGAGATGGTGATGAGTATGTTATTAATGGAAGAAAATGGTGGACTTCAGGAGCTAATGATCCTCGATGCAAAGTTTTTATCTTTATGGGAAAAACAGATGCTAAAAATCCAGATAGGCATAAACAACAATCTATGATAGTGGTTCCTGCAGATTCAAAAGGGGTAAAAGTACTTCGTCATTTACCAGTTTTTGGATTTGATGACGCACCTCATGGCCATGGCGAAGTGTTATTTGAAAATGTTAGAGTTCCGGCAAAGAATATATTGTTAGGCGAAGGACGTGGTTTTGAGATAGCACAAGGCCGCCTTGGACCTGGTCGTATTCATCATTGTATGAGACTAATTGGAGTAGCTGAGGTAGCATTAGAAAAAATGTGTAAAAGAACAAAAGAAAGAGTAACATTTGGAAAGCCAGTCTCAGAGCAATCTGTAACGCAAGAGCGTATTGCTGAATCAAGAATAATGATTGACCAATGCAGATTATTGACTTTATTTGCTGCGCATAAAATGGATGTTCATGGAAACAAAGAGGCGCGTAAAGAAATAGCTATGATTAAAGTAGCCGCTCCAAATATGGCATGTCAAATTATTGATTGGGCAATACAAGCTCATGGAGCAGGTGGAGTTTCTAATGATTTTGGTTTGTCTAAAATGTATGCTCAATCTAGAACTTTAAGATTAGCAGATGGTCCTGATGAAGTGCATCGAAATCAAATTGCCAGATTGGAACTTAAAAGGCACAATTAAAAAGTTAATATTAATGAAAAATAATTATACTCTTAATCTTGAAGATTTGCCTGTTAAAGAAGCACATAAGCTTGATCAAAAAAAACTTAGTGATTTTTTAATAGGCAAATTAGTTAACTTTTCTAGTATTAATAAAATTGGACAATTTAATGAAGGGCAATCTAACCCAACATATGTAATTGAATCTCTAGAGGGTTATAGATATGTGCTTAGGAAGAAGCCACCTGGAAAGTTACTGCCCTCTGCTCATGCCGTAGATAGAGAGTATAAAGTTCAAAAAGCATTATATGAGACTGATGTTCCTGTAGCCAAAATGTATTTATACTGTGAAGATGAAAATATTGTCGGCACACCTTTTTATATAATGGAATATTTAGAAGGTAGAGTTTTTTTGGATACTACTTTACCTGGACATACTTCAGAAGACAGAACAGCTATATATAATAGTATGAACGAAACTTTAGCTGCACTTCATAATATAAATCATGAAGCTATAGGATTAGAAAACTTTGGAAGGCCTGGAAGTTATTTTGTTAGACAATTAAAAAGGTGGTCTCAACAATGGGAATTATCTAAACAGCAAGATATACCAGAAATGCCATTATTAATAGATTGGTTATCAACAAATATTCCTATAAGTGAAGAAACAACCATTGTGCATGGTGATTATAGATTAGGTAATTTGATTTATGATCTGAATGAACCAAAAGTTATTGCAGTATTGGATTGGGAATTATCTACTTTAGGGCACCCACTCGCAGATTTAGGTTACAATTTAATGCTTCATGAAGAAGACTTCAATGTAAGAGATGGGTTTAGTTTAAAAAATTTAGATTTAAAAGGTTTAGGTATTCCTACTAAAGAATATTTAGTGCAAAAGTATTGTGAAATGGTTAATAGAGAAATTATTAATCCAGACTTTTATATAGTTTTCTCTATGTTTAGAAATGTTGCAATTTTAGAAGGCGTTTTAGCTAGAGGAAGAGCGGGAAATGCTTCTTCTTCTTTAGCGGAAGAAAAAGGGGCTTTAGCTAAACCTATTGCAAAAATTGCTTGGGATTTGGTAAAAAATAGTTGTTTAGATTAATTATTTCTATATCTTAGATTTTCTCTAGAGAGATCAGATATTTTACTACAACCCATAAGTTTCATATCTCTTTCTATTTCATTTTTAAAGTTTCCTAGAGCTTTTTCAACAGCTGGTTGTCCACCTCCTGCGAGAGCATATAAATAATATTTTCCACCAGAACAACATTTTGCTCCAACAGACAAAGCTTTTAAAACATGAGTTCCCCTTTGAATACCGCCATCACATATGACATCTATTTTATCTCCTACGGCATCAACTATTTCTGCTAATTGATCAAAAGGACTTCTTGATCCATCTAATTGTCTTCCTCCATGATTTGAAACCATGATGGCTGTAGCTCCTATATCAACAGCTTTTTTTGCATCTTCTACACTCATTATTCCTTTAAGGCAAAAATGTTTACCCCACTTTTTATTAATTTCTTCTGCATCTTTCCAATTCATAGTTTGATCCAGCATATTTGTAAAATAGTCTCCAACAGAAATAGCTATATTAGTTCCTGCATTCACAAATTTTGAAAGCTGAGGTAGATCAAACTTTTCATGTGTAAAATAATTTACCGCCCACATAGGATGGCTAGCAAAACTTAATAGACTCTTTAGAGTCAATTTTGGAGGACTAGTAAACCCTGTATGTAGATCTCTTTCTCTGTTTCCTCCCGTAATAGTATCTACTGTTAAAGCAATTGCTTCATAATTTGCCTCTTTACAAAGATCTATCATGTGATTATTAAGTCCTTTATCTTTATGATAATATAACTGGAATAATTTAGGAGAAGAAATTTCTTCACTCATCCTCATTATATCCACTGTACCTAAGGAAGATAAACCAGACATTGTTCCAAATTTTTCTGCTGCTCTAGCAACAGCTAACTCACCCTCATGATGGAATAGTCTTTGTAATGCAGTTGGAGAACAAAATAGGGGCATATTTAATTTTTGTCCCATTACAGTTACAGACATATCTACATCTTTTACACCCGCTAGAACATTTGGAACTAAATCACAATCTTCGTAAGCTGCAGTATTTCTATCTTTTGTAATTTCATCATCAGCACCCCCGTCAATATAATGAAAAATAGGACCAGGCAATCTGCTTTTTGCTAATTTTCTAAAATCCATTGTATTATGACAATCTTTAACTCTCTTAAATACCATTTGAAAATTTTTACCTTTTTTAAATTCTATCCGTTAATTATATATATATATAATTAAAATAAATTCTATATAAATATTATACAATAATACTTATCTTGGTGCCATTCTTAATGAGCCATCTAAGCGGATTGTTTCTCCATTTAACATTTCATTTTCATAAATATGTTTTACTAAAGCAGCATATTCAGATGGGTGTCCTAACCGATGTGGATGTAAAGTTGAATCTATTAGAGAATTTTTAGCTTCTTCTGGTAAACCAGCAAGGAGTGGAGTTTCAAAAAGTCCAGGTGCAATAGTATTAACCCTAATACTTTGTCTAGCAAGTTCTCGCGCTATAGGAAGAGTCATTCCAATAATACCACCTTTGGATGCAGAATAGGCTGCTTGTCCTATTTGCCCGTCATATGCAGCAATGGAGGCCGTGTTAATGATTACTCCTCTACTTGAATTATTTTCTATATTGTTTGCTTGCATAATATTAGCTGCTGCTTTGAGAGTATTAAATGTCCCTATTAAATTAACATTAATAATTTTACTGAAGAGATTTAATGGACATGTACCTTCTTTATTTAGCACTTTGCTAGGGGATCCAATACCTGCACAGTTTACAGTTAGGTTGATGGATCCTGTATTTTTTAATATTGTTTTAAAGCTTTCTGAAACTAAATCTTCATTTGTAATATCTACATTAAGGTATTGACAATTAGAGCCCAATTTTTCAGCTTTTTTCATACCTAGTTCTTCTTGGATGTCGATTATTGTAACTTTACCTCCATGTTCAATAATATTATCGGCAGTCGCCCCTCCTAAGCCACTTGCCCCACCTGTTATTACAGCATTACAATTATTATAATTCATTTTTTATCTCTCTTATTTTATTATGATGAAAATTGTTCATTTATAAATTTTTCTTCAAGACTACTTTCAGTATCAAATAATAGCTTAAATGATAATTTTTTAGATAACTTAATATTTACGGTCTTTACATTCCTTACTTCAAGGTTGCCAGCAGTGGCACTGACTCCTCTTGTTTCTGGTTCTTTAATATTAAACTGTACAATAGAAGTTTTAGGTAATAGTGCACCACTCCATCTCCTTGGTCTAAAAGCGCATATTGATGTTAAAGATAATAACTTAGAATTTATAGGAAGAATTGGACCATTTGCAGAAAGGTTATATGCGGTACTTCCTGCAGGAGTAGCTACCATCACTCCATCACATACTAATTCATTAAGACGTTTCTTATTATTGACATTTATACCTACTTTTGCAGTCATTCTAGATTGTCTTAAAAGTGATACTTCATTAATAGCTATACCTTTATATTTTTTATTATTTATATCATATGCTTCCATTTCTAAAGGAGAAACTTTTGTAACAATTGCATTATTGATTCTTTCCAAAAGGTTATCCTTAGAATAAATGTTCATTAAAAACCCTATAGTTCCTCTATTCATTCCATATATAGGTATATTTTTAATACCATAGGTTTCAATAACATTGAGAAGAAGTCCATCACCTCCTAAAGCGACAATAGCATCTGCATCATCTACTTTTATATTTTTATAAGTTTGGGATAATTCTTTTAATGCTTTTTGTGCATCTTTTGCCTTAGATGCTATAAAAGCTATTTTATTAAATTTCATGATAATGATAATACCGTTTAAAATTATTAATAGAATATAAAAAAGTTAACATTTAATAAATTAAGTTAAAAGAAATTTTTAACCGCCTGTCACACTCATGTGTCTTTTAACTGCAGGACCAGAAGATCTTCTACTAATTTCAAAATCATGACCTTTAGGTTTTCTAGAAATAGCTTCTCTGATAGCATCCTCTAGTTCTACGCCCGTTTTACCTTTTAATAACTCTTTTCTTAGGTCTGCTGAATCATCTTGTCCTAAACACATATAAAGCATGCCAGTACATGTTAGTCTAACCCTATTACAAGATTCACAAAAGTTGTGAGTAAGAGGAGTTATAAAGCCTAATCTTCCTCCTGTCTCTTCAATTTTAACATATCTTGCCGGTCCACCAGTTTTATATTCACTTTCAGTGAGAGTATACTTTTCTTTTAGTTTTGCCCTCACCATAGATAAAGGTAAATACTGATCTGTTCTGTCTTCTGTAATTTCTCCCATTGGCATAGTTTCAATTACAGTAAAGTCATGTCCTTCTTTATGTGCCCATTCAATCATATCTCCTAGTTCGTCTTCATTGACACCCTTTAGAGCTACGGCATTTATTTTACATTTTAAACCAGACTTGCTTGCAGACTTTAATCCCTCTAAAACTTTATTGAGATCACCCCACCTAGTAATTTTTTTAAATAAATCTGGTTTTAATGTATCAATAGAAACATTTACTCTTCTAACCCCATAATCATATAATTGTTCAGAAAATCTAGGAAGTTGACTGCCATTAGTAGTTAGTGTTAATTCATCAAGTCCATAACCTATTTTTGACCCTAAAGCTTTAATAAGTTTTAAAACATTTTTTCTAACTAAAGGTTCTCCTCCTGTTAGCCTAATTTTTTTTGTACCTAGGTTTATAAAGGAGGTGCATAAAGTTTCTATTTCTTCAAGTGACAATACATCTGATTTAGGTAAAAAAGTCATATTTTCTGCCATACAATAAACACATCTGAAGTCACAACGATCTGTCAACGATACACGAAGATATGATATTGCTCTACCAAATGGGTCTATCAAAGGAGCAATATTAGTTAGTGTTTTTTCTATCATATTATTTTCAATTTATTATCAATGCATATGGTTATATACGACTGTATATAATGGATCAAGAATTACTTTCAATAAAGTTTTTTCTTTGTATAATCAATATTGCAAAGTTGTTTTAGGAATAAAGTTTATATGAGTGAGAATATACAAAAATGGACATAAATTGGCCTTTAAAAATATACGAAGTTTTAAAGAAAAATAACATAAGACAAATAGCCTATGTTCCAGATGCGGGACATAAAAGCTTAATTGAATTTTGTCAAAATAATAAAAACATGAATATGGTTAGTTTGACCACAGAAGAAGAAGGTATGGGTTTGTTAGCTGGAGCTTGGTTAGGAGGAGAAAAAGGAGTTTTATTGATGCAGTCAAGTGGAGTAGGCAATTGCATTAATGCATTAGCTTCTATAACTCGTGCGTGTAATTTTCCACTTCTTATGATTGTTACTATGAGAGGTGAATGGAATGAATTTAATCCCTGGCAAGTACCTATGGGAAAAGCAACAGAAAAAGTATTATCTGCACTAGATATTAATGTAGTCAGGTGTGAAAAAGCTGAGGAAGTTCAAGATACTGTATATGCTATGATGGGATTAGCCTATAAATCAAATTGTGCAACAGCAGTTTTACTATCTCAGCGTCTAATTGGCTCTAAAGCATTTAAGGAATAGTTTATGCAGAATTATTTTCTAAATAGAAGATATGTTGTTACACAACTATTAAAAAATAGAAATAATTCATTAATTATTAATGGATTAGGAGGAACTTGTTGGGATGTCGCGTCCTTAGGAGATAATGAATTAAACTTTTATGTTTGGGGAGGAATGGGTAATTCTTGTATGATTGGTTTAGGTTTAGCATTATCTCAACCTAAAAGAAAAGTAATCGTTATTACGGGTGATGGAGAAATGTTAATGGGGATAGGATCTTTAGCTACTATTGCAGTAAAACATCCAAAAAACCTTTCAATAGTTGTCTTTGATAATGAACTCTATGGAGAAACAGGCAACCAAAAAACTCATACTGGTTATTGTGCAGATTTAAGTGGGATTGCTATTGGTGCAGGAATTAAAAATTCATCTATTATTAAAACAAATGATCAATTATTGTCCTTATCTTTAAATATAAACTTGATAAATGAATTAACTTTTTCACAAATAAAAATAAATAATGAAGAAGGTCCTTTGGTATTACCTATTAGAGAAGGTGCTTATATAAAAACACGTTTTAGAAAAGCTGTGTTAGGTGAAGCTATATTATTAGAATAAAATAACGATAGTAAGATTTATTATAGGAGATTTATATGAAAGATGATTTATATAAAAAAGGTCTAGAAGCAAGAAAAAAAGTTTTGTCTTCTGAATATGTAGATAAATCTATAAATGGTTCAGATAGTTTTAATAGAGAATTTCAAGAGTTAATTACTAAGTATTGCTGGGGAGAAGTTTGGACAAAAACTAAGTTGTCAGACAAACAAAGAAGTATGAATAATCTATGTATGTTATCAGCTCTTAATAAATGGCAAGAATTTTCTATCCATTTTAGGGGGGCTATTAAAAATGGTTGTGACCTTGAAGAGCTTAAGGACGTCTTGCTTCAAATTACGATTTATTGCGGGGTTCCTAGTGGAGTAGAGGCATTTAGGCATGCAAGGAAAGTATTGGAAGAAGACGGTATAGATGTAGAAGAAGAATTTTCTAAGATATGATTAATTCATATGGATTTATAGGTTTAGGAGAAATGGGAAAACCTATAGCTACTAATCTTTTAAAATCGTCAAAAAAATTAACAGTTTATGATATTGATGATTTAGAAAATAAGGCACCAAAAGGATCTTTTATAGCTAAATCATTAGAGCAATTAGTATCAGTTTCTGAAATAATTTTTATTTCTGTACCCGATGGTAAAGCTTCAAGTAATGTAATTAATAATATACTCAATTCAAATGAAAAGTTAGTTAGGCATATAATAAATTTATCAACAATTGGTTTACAAGAAACTAAACCTCTAATAGAGGCTTTAAATAAAGCAAATATATCTTATATTGATGCTCCTGTTAGTGGAGGTAAATCAGGGGCAATCAATGCAACTATTACAATTATGTGGAGTGGGTCACAAAAACTTCTTGATGAAATAAGAGATGATTTAGATTGTTTTAGTAAGTCTATATTTTTTGTAGGAAAAGAACCTGGGCAAGGTCAAATAATGAAATTAATAAATAATTATTTATCTGCTGTGGCCATGTCATCAACTTCAGAAGCAATATTATTAGGATTAAAAAATAATTTAGATATGGAAACTATGTTAAACGTTTTAAACGTATCTACTGGTAAAAACAGTGCTACTCTAGATAAGTTTCCTAATAGAATATTAACAGAAAGTTATGATGCTGCTTTTAGGATGTCTTTAATGAATAAAGATTTAGAATTGTATTTAAGTGAAGCTATATCAAATGGAATGCCTATAAAAATTGCAAAAGTGGTAAAAAATTATTTTCAAGAAGGGGAAAAAAGTTTACCTTTAGGTGATTTTACAGAAATTTATAAAGTTATTAAGAAAATATAACTTATTTTATATTTTAAGCTAAACTTATTTAGTCATAGAAAAAAGGAAACTAATGTTGCTAGAAAATAATAATAGAGTTCGAGGTATAGCAAGTATAGAATCAAACGCTTGGAAAGATATTAGAGATGGAGTGAGAACTTTATGTGATAATTTCCCTGGTGAATATTGGAGAAAGCTTGATGGTGCAAGAGCATATCCTGAAAAGTTTGTTAAGGCTTTAACTGATGCAGGTTACTTGGCTTGTTTAATACCTGAGGAATATGGAGGTTCTGGGCTTCCACTTGAAGCAGCTTGTGCAATTCTTGAAGAGATACAAAGGTCTGGAGGAAATGGTGCAGCCTGTCATGCGCAGATGTATATTATGGGTGCTTTATTAAGGCATGGTTCAAAGGAACAAAAAAATAAATATTTACCAAAAATTTCTTCAGGAGAATTGCGTTTACAAGCATTTGGCGTCACTGAACCAGATGCGGGAACGGATACATTATCAATTAGAACAAAAGCAGAAAAGAATAATAATGGTTACATTATCAATGGTCAAAAAGTATGGACAAGTAGGGCCGAGTATTCTGATTTAATGTTACTTTTGGCAAGAACTAGTGCTGATAAAAGTTTAAAAAGAACGGAAGGTTTGTCATTATTTATTATAGATATGCAGAAAGCAAAAAATAATGGTTTAACTATTAAGCCAATTAAAACAATGATCAATCATGCAACCACTGAAGTATTTTTTGATGATTTAGAAATTCCTTTTGATAGTTTAATAGGCGAAGAAGGAAAAGGATTTAAATATATATTAGATGGTATGAACGCAGAACGCATATTAATAGCTGCTGAATGTATTGGAGATGCAAAGTTTTTTCTAGACAGAACTACAGAATATGCTTCTTCAAGAGTGGTTTTTGGAAGACCAATAGGACAAAATCAAGGAATACAATTTCCAATTTCTAGGGCATATGCAGAAACTGAAGCCGCAGGATTGATGGTTGATAGGGCAGCAAAACTATTTGATAATAATATTTCTTGTGGTACTGAAGCTAATATAGCTAAACTACTATCTTCAGAGGCTTCATGGAAAGCCGCAGAAGCTGCAATTCAAACTTTTGGTGGGTATGGCTTTGCAGAGGATTATGATATTGAAAGAAAATATAGAGAGGCAAGGCTTTATCAAATTGCTCCAATATCAACAAATTTAATATTGGCATTTATTGCTCAAAATGTATTAGGTCTTAAAAAATCTTACTAGGAGAATATGTTGAAATCATTAGAAGGTATATTAGTAGTTTCTTTAGAGCAGGCAGTTGCAGCTCCCTTATGTTCTTTAAGATTAGCTGAAGCTGGTGCTCGAGTGATTAAGATAGAGAGAGCAGAAGGGGATTTTGCTAGATATTATGATAAAGATGTAAAAGGTGAAAGTGCATATTTTGTATGGTTAAATAGAGGAAAAGAGTCTTTGGTTATAGATATTAAAAATAAAGAAGACTTAAGTTTATTAAAAAAAATTATTTCTTCTGCTGATATTTATATTCAAAATTTAGCTCCAGGGGCATCTGATAGAGCAGGCTTAGATTCTAAAATTATGAGAGATTTAAATCCAAAATTAATTACCTGTGATATTTCAGGATATGGGGAAGCTGGTCCTTATAGAGACATGAAAGCCTATGATTTATTAGTTCAAGCTGAAACTGGCCTATGCAGTGTTACTGGTACACCAGAAGAAGAAGGTAGAGTTGGAGTATCAGTCTGTGATATAGCGTGCGGAATGAATGCTCATTCATCAATTTTACAAGCCTTATATACCAGAGAAAAAACAGGAAAAGGAACAGCGATTCAAGTTTCCTTATTTGATGGAATGGCGGATTGGATGAATGTTCCTTATTTACAAACAGTTTATGGAAATAGGTCTGTAAAAAGATTAGGATTATCTCATCCTTCCATTGCACCTTATGGAGCCTATTATGCTAAATGTGGCAAAAGAATCTTAATTTCTATTCAGAATGAAAGAGAATGGGTTAAATTATGCATATCAGTATTAATGTTAAATGATTTGTATGCGGACTCAAGGTTTAATGAGCCTACAAAAAGGGTTAAAAATAGAATTGAATTAGATAAAATCATCTCAAATGAATTTGTTAAATATGATAAGGATTTAATAGTAGAGAGATTGAGAAAAGAAAAAATAGCATGTGGGGTATTAAATTCTATTGAAGATCTAGAAAAACATCCACAGTTAAGAAAAATTAAATGTACTATTGGAGACCAGGAAATAGATTTAATTGCTCCTCCATCAATAGTGTTAGGGGAAGAAAATATTATAAGTAAGGTTCCAAGAGTAGGCGAAAATTCTATAAATATAAGAGAAGAATATAATGAGTAATAGTGAAGAACTAGATCAATGGATAGGAAGGTTTATAGATAATAGTGAATATATAAATGAATTCCCAATTAAGGCTATGGCAGCAGTATTTAATTATGAGAATATAAATATTAAAGAAGTTCCATATGGTTGGCATTGGTTGTATTTTTTAAATTTACCATTACAAAAAAACCTAGGTCCTGATGGGCATGAAAAAAGAAGAGGGTTTATGCCTCCTATACAATTACCTATTCGAATGTATGCAGGAGGAGAAATTATTTTCCATAAGCCTATATTAATAGGGGAAGAGGTTAAAAAAATATCTACTATTGAGTCTATAAAAAACAAAGTTGGATCTACAGGAAATCTAACTTTTTTAAGAATTAATCATAAAATTTCTAATAATAGTGGTGTGTTAATTAATGAATATCAAAACCTAGTATATAGAGAAGATAAAAACACGCAGAAAACTAAAGCTAATACAAGCATTAAATCACCAGAACATTATGATTTTGAAAAAGTATGGAAAACTTCACAAGAAATGTTATTTCGTTATTCTGCATTAACACATAACACGCACAGAATTCATTATGACTTTCCGTATGCAACTAATGTTGAGGGTTATCCTGACATAGTTGTTCATGG
Source organism: Alphaproteobacteria bacterium (assembly GCA_029243935.1). Classification (GTDB taxonomy): domain Bacteria; phylum Pseudomonadota; class Alphaproteobacteria; order TMED109; family TMED109; genus TMED109. The sequence goes on along the minus strand of JAQWRB010000088.1, from coordinate 11,374 downwards.
TCCTTTAATGGCAACATTTTTGTTGGATTTAATTAATAATATAATTAAAGTCACTAAACAAAAGCTTAATAAGTTTAGTTTTAAATTGCTCAGGCCAGTTTTTGTGGGAGGAGAAATATATGCTCAGGCAATTAAGACTTCTACTGGATTGGATTTATGGATTAAAGATCAATATGGAAAAATGTCTTTATCAGCTCAAGCAGATTTAACAGATTAGTTTTCTATATTAAATAATATCGAGTCTACATTTTTATGAGCATTAATTACTACATTTTTTAAACTTAAAGCAGATTCTAAAACAGTGTCTATATAAAATAATGAAGTAGATATTTTAGAAATTAAAAATTTATCTTTTTTATTGTTTTTTAATAATTGAGAAGCTTTTAATGCACTTTTAGCCATCATCCATCCACCAAATATACTACCGCACATATCTATAAATGGAGTGGCACCAGAGGCGGCTTGTCTTTTATTATGTTTCCACATCGAAAGAAGTTCATCTGCAGTTTCTTCTAAGATATTAATAGCTTTTATAACTTTGTTGCCAATATAAGGCAACTCGCCGTCTTTAATTGCTATACAAATTTCTGCATCATTTTTCATTTCATTTAAGAACCTTTTAAATACATTCCCATCATCCATCGTAAGCTTTCTTCTTAAAAGGTCTAAAGCTTGAATGCCATTTGTTCCTTCGTATATTGGAAGTATTCTTGCATCCCTATAATATTGTGCAGCTCCAGTTTCTTCAATAAAACCCATTCCTCCATGTACTTGAACTCCAGTAGATGCAATTAATACTCCTTGGTCTGTGCACCATGTTTTTACTATGGGAGTTAATATATCCAAATTTTCTTGTGCTTTTTTTTTAATTTTCTCAGATGAAGCTCTTTTAGTGAGATCTAACTCACTTGCAGTATATAATGAGAGAGCGCGCATTGCTTCCGTTCTAGACTTCATATCCATTAGCATCCTTTGAACATCTGGATGATCTATAATAGCTACTGTTCCTTCAGTAGCATTATCAATAGAGTTTCCTTGTAGACGAGTTAAGGAAAAGTTTAAGGCCTGCTGATAAGCCCTTTCTGCTATAGATACTCCCTGGATTCCGACATTTAGTCTAGCATTATTCATCATAGTGAACATGGCTTTAAGCCCACCATTTTCATGAGCAATTAATTCTGAAATTGATCCTTCATTATCTCCAAATGCTAATACGCAAGTAGGGCTGGCTATTGTCCCAAGTTTATGTTCAATAGAAACTACTCGCACATCGTTCTTTTCTAATATTTTTCCATCTTTAGAGATCATATTTTTAGGAGAAATGAATAATGATATGCCTTTACTTCCTTCAGGAGCATCTGGCAGTCTTGCCAATACTAGGTGAATAATATTTTCAGTCATATCTTGGTCACCATGAGTAATATATATTTTGTTTCCATATATTTTATAGAATTCATTATGAGGAATAGCCTTTGTTTTTAACAAAGATAAATCAGATCCAGCTTGTGGCTCTGTAAGATTCATAGTTCCTGACCATTCTCCACTAATCATTTTTGGTAAATATTTTTGTTTTTGTTCTTTAGTTCCATAAGCTTCTATTACTTCTATTGCGCCTTGCGTTAACAGCATGTTAAGAGAAAAACTCATATTTGCAGCATGCCAAACTTCGTTTAAACCCCCAACAATTTTCCAGGGCATTTCCTGACCTCCATACTCTTTAGAACCTGCAACTGATGCCCATCCACCTTTGATATATTGATTATAAGCATCTACAAAACCATTAGGCATTCTAACTAAGCCATTTTCTAATGAGATTCCTTCTTTATCGCCAAGGCTATTGAGAGGTGCTAAAATATTAGTTGCAAATTTACCAGCTTCTTCAAATATCTGTTTCATCAGCTCTACATCAGAGTATTCTTCATTATTGTTTTCAATAGTTGACGTTAGATTATTTATAACAAATAAAATATCTTCTATAGGTGCGTTATACTCTTGCATATTTTTCCTCTATATTATTTTATAAAACTTTTCCTGGGTTAAGAATATTATTAGGATCAAAACTAGATTTTATAGATTTCATCAAATTTATTTCAATTGTAGGATTATAGTTTTGTAATTCTTCTCTTTTTAATTTTCCAATACCATGTTCTGCAGAAAAACTTCCATCTAAATTTTTAACTATATCAAAAACTAATTTATTTACATCCGTCCATTTATTAAGAAATTCTTTTTTATCTTGTTTTAGCGGTTGACTAATATTAAAATGAATATTTCCATCACCTATGTGACCAAAAGCAACTACTCTAGAATTAGGTATGAATTCTTCAACACATTTTGATGCACTATATATAAATTTACTTACGTTGTTTATAGGAACTGATATATCATGCTTTATAGACCCACCTTCGGGTTTTTGTGCTTCATTTAATCCGTCTCTTAGGGTCCAAAGCTCTTTTCTCTGTTGAGTGCTTTCTGCTATTACACCATCTAATACAATATTTTTATTTAAGGCTAGTTCAAAGAGGTCTTCTATTTGTTGTCTTAAATTATTTTTAGAAGAAGAAGAAAATTCTATAAGTATATACCATTTGTATTTTTCTTTTAAAGGCTCTTTAGCACCAGGGATATTTTTAATAACCATTTCCATTCCTACTCTACTTACAAGTTCATATGCATTAAGTAGATCGGCACTTGCACTTCGAGCTAATCCTAATAGTTCTATTGCAGCATCAGGATTAGGTATTGCAAATAAAGCTGTTTCAATATTTCTAGGTGCTGGGAATAATTTTAATACTGCTGAGGTTATAATTCCTAGAGTACCTTCACTTCCTATAAATAGCTGCTTTAAATCATATCCTCTATTATCTTTTCTTAAACTTATTAAATTATTCCATATTTCACCATTAGCTAAAACTACTTCTATTCCTAAAACTAAATCTCTTGCCATTCCATACCTAAGAACATTAATACCTCCTGCATTAGTAGATATATTACCACCTATTGTGCAAGATCCTTCAGACGCAAGGCTTAAGGGAAATAAAAAATTTTTTTCATCTGCAATATTTTGAATATTATTTAAAATACAGCCTGCTTCTACAGTAATAGTAAAGTTTTCTTCATTTAACTCTTTAATATTATTCATTCTCTCTAATGATAACATTATTTCTTTTCCATTTTCAGAAGGAATAGTTCCTCCACAAAGGCCTGTTCTTCCTCCTTGAGGCACTACTTTTATATTATGTTCATTACATAATTTTAAAATTTTACTAACTTCTTCAGTATTTTGAGGTTTTAATAATAAAGAGGACTTTCCTATAAACAACCCTCTTTCTTCTACAAGGTAGGGCTCAATAATTTCTTTATCTTCTATCCAGCCTTTTGGACCCAAAGTTTTTTTTAATTTTTGTAAATTTAAAATTTCTGGTTTCATATGCTTTATCTTACTGATTAATAATAATTAAATATAAAACTTTAATTATTTAGATCAAGATTAATTAGAAGCACCTCTATTTAATCTATCATTTATAGCAACCCCTATTTCTTTATTTGGGATTGATTTAATAGCAATATTTTTAATATTTTTTTTATCTAATAACCTTAACATTGAAAATAAGTTTGTGGCAGCTTCATTTAAGTCACCTGTTAAGCTAAGATTCATTTTTTTAAAATACTCTATATTTTTTGGATCTTTTCCAAACCCAAGCCATACTTCACCCACCATAGGAAATTTTGCATTTAATCTAAGAGATGCATTGGGTGCATAATGTTTTTTAAATAATCCAGGACTAATAGGTTGAGTATTATTTGATTTTTTATCAATATAGGAAACTTTTACATCCTTATTAATTGTATTAATATTCAATCCTCCTGGTCTTAATATTACTGGTTTATTGCATGTAAAGTCTATAACTGTAGATTCTAAACCTATACTAGTTTTTCCTCCATCGAGAATCATATCATTTTCATTAAGAAGGTTTTCGCCAAGGTCTTTTTTGACATGACTTGCCTTAGTTGGACTTAAGTGTTGCGATATATTAGCACTTGGAGCAATTAGAGGAGCATTAACAGTTTTTAAGAGTTTTAATGCAATGGGATGATTAGGTATTCTAACAGCTACTGTTTTTAAATTAGCACGTGCTATGGGAGAAATATTTGAAGAGGTTTTATAGGGTAATATTAAAGTAAGGGGGCCAGGCCAATATTTTTTAATTAATATATGCGCATTTATTGGTATATTTTTAGTTATTGCTAAGATTTGATTTATATCATAAGCATGAACTATTAGGGGATTATTTTTAGGTCTGCCTTTTACTGCGTATACTCTTTCAATAGATTTATTATCACTAGCTAAAGCTCCTAATCCATAGACTGTTTCAGTAGGAAAGGCTACAATTCCTCCCTTTAATAATAATTTTGCTGCAATATTTATATTTTTTTCAGTTGCTTTAGAAGTTTTCATTAAGATAGTACTGGTTTTAATTTTTCAAAAGCTTGATTTAGTAAATCAGGACTTTTCGCATAACAAATTCTTATCCAACTATTTCCTCCTGTACCAAATGAGGTTCCTGGAGCAAGTCCAACCCCAGTACTGCTAAGTACTTCAAAACAAAATTTTTCTGAATGGTGAACATCCTTTACCTTAAAATAGGCATAGAAAGCAGCCTCTGGAAAAGGTAATATAACGCGTGAAAAATTACTTAAGCTATTAATTGTAAGTTCTCTGGAATTTCTAAGGTTATTTATCATTGTTTTTAAAAAATCTTCACCGTCATTAATTGCAGTAATTCCTGCATATTGAGCTGGTGAAGAAGGAGAAGCGACATTAAACTCATTTAGTTTTTCAAATATGTTTAGTAAACTCTCTGGAACAATTATCCATCCTAATCTCCACCCGGTCATAGCCCATGATTTTGAAAAACTATTTACAACCATTAATAAATCGTTTTCATCTGTTAGCTCTAAAAATGAGGGGGCTACATTTCTATCATATACAATTCTTTCATAAACTTCATCTGAAATTATCCAGGTTTTGTTCATTCTACATAGCTCTAAGATTTCCATTTGCTCTTGTGTATTTATCATCCAGCCAGTTGGATTATTTGGAGAATTAATATAAATAGCTTTAACATCCTTTATATTTTTACGAATTTCTTCAATATTTAATTTCCATGTATTGTTTGAATTTGAATAAATTAATGGAATTTCTATTACTTCCCCTCCCATAATTTCTATGCATCTCATGAAATTTGGCCAAACAGGAGTTATACATATAATTTTATCATTAGGGTCAATTATAGCTTCAGATGCAATCATTAAAGCATTCATTCCTGCGGAAGTAACCATTATCCTCGAAGGAGCTATGTTTTTTTTATGCAAAGAAGAAGTATACTTTGATATTATTTCAACTAGAGCAGGAATTCCTTGGTTGACACTGTAAAATGTATAACCTTGATCAAGAGCGTCTTTCATTGCTTGCGATATAAATGAAGGTGTAGGAATGTCTGTTTCTCCAAAATATAGAGGAATGATACCTTTTTTACCTATAGCCGTATTTGCTATTTTACGAATAGGAGATGTTTCTAGAGATTTTATTACTTTTCTTATTTTAAAATCTTTATTAGGAATCAAGTTATAGCACCCATTTGCCATGGAACAAACTCTAGATCTCCTAAACCATTTATTTCAGATTTTGATTGTTTGCCTGAAGCTATATCAAGAATTAATTGAAAAATTTCTTCTCCCATTTCATCTATCGTAGACTCACCTAATAAAATTTTTCCACAATTTATATCCATATCTTCTGTCATTCTATTATATAAATCATCATTAGTAGCTAATTTAATAGAAGGAGTTGGTTTGCACCCAAATACTGAGCCTCTTCCAGTAGTAAAGCAAATCATATTTGCACCTCCTGCAATTAGTCCTGTTACACTAGTTACGTCATAACCTGGAGTATTCATAAATGTAAAACCTTTTGCTTTAATATTTTCAGCAAATTGATAAACATCTACTAAATTGGTGGTTCCCCCTTTAGCAACCGCACCAAGTGATTTTTCAAGAATAGTCGTTAATCCTCCGGCCTTATTTCCAGGAGAAGGGTCTTGATGTAATTGCTCTTTATTTTCTTCAAATTTTATTAAGTAATCTTCTTGCCACCATTTAATAAAATTTACAATTTTTTGACCTACTTCTTTATTTACTGCTCTTCTTGTTAGTAGGTGTTCAGCTCCAAATATTTCTGGAGTTTCTGCAAGTGTTCCAGTCCCACCATTTTTTACTAATAAATCAACAGCAGCACCTAGGGCTGGATTTGCTGTCATGCCAGAATAAGCATCTGATCCACCACATTCTAAACCTAGAATTAATTCTGAAGCTGGACATTTTTCTCGATTATTTTTATTAAGAATTGGTAGCATTTGTTTAATTATTTCTACTCCTTCTTGAATTGTTTTTCTTGTTCCCCCAACTTCTTGAATAGTCATCATTTTAAAGGTATCTGAATTTGCCCAGCTCATAGATTGGGCCATTCCACTTACTTGATTAACTTCACATCCTAATCCAATAACAATTAATCCTCCAAAATTAGGATGTCTAGAATACCCTGCAATTGTTGCTTGTAATAGTTCCCATCCTAATCCTTTACTATTAATGCCACATCCAGTTCCATGAGTAATTGATACTATTCCATCAACATTTTCATATTCTGATAATGTCTCCTCACTAAAAGATTCCGCTATTTTTTTACAAACTGTTGCTGAACAATTAACAGATGAAATAATACCAATAAAATTTCTAGTTCCTACTTTACCATTAGTTCTGCGATAACCCATAAAAGTAGCTCTTTCACTTTCAGGTAATACTTTTACTTCTTTGCACCCTTGTGAAAACTGATAGTCTTTTTTTCTATTTACCATTCCAGTGTTATGAACATGAATATGATCACCACTTTTTATATTTTCTAAAGCTATTCCAATAATATTGTCATATTTTATAATATCTTCACCTTTAGATATATTTTTTGTAGATACTTTATGCCCAACCGGGATATGTTGATTGGTAATAATATTTTCTTTATCTAATTTAGAATTTATTTCTAAATCAGATTTAGCTGTGACCACATTATCATTTTCATGTAATCGTATTACTAAAGGTTCCATTTTATATTCTCCCAATAATATAAAGATATACTAATATATATTATATTTATATAGATTTAAATATATTTTATCTTTACTTTTTATTGGCTTTTATAGAAAATTTGAATTTATGTTTATATAGTTGAAATTTATTTATTAGAAGTAATTTTTTATAAGGGAGAAGAAAATGAAATTAGTAAGGTATGGAGTTAAGGGTAAAGAGAAACCAGGAGTTATTGATTCTGATGGAAATATTAGGGATTTATCTAAAAAGATGTCAGATATTGACGGGTCTGTTTTATCTAAAAACAAACTCGAAAAATTAGCGAGCATTAATATAGAGAGACTGCCTTTGGTTAAAGGTAAAAAAAGATTAGGTGTTCCACTTTCAGGAATAGGAAAAATTGTTTGTATTGGTCTTAATTATGTTGATCATGCTAAAGAGACTGGAAGCCCAATTCCAAGCGAACCTATAATGTTCATGAAACCTACAAGTTCCCTCTGTGGACCAAATGATGAGGTTATGTTGCCTAAAGGTCTTATTTTAGAAAAAAAAGGTACAAAGCTAAAAGATAGTATTTGTGGAGACTGGGAAGTAGAATTAGGTATTGTTATTGGAGAAACTGCAAGATCAGTGAGTGCATCTCGTGCACTTAGCTATGTTGCTGGCTACACTCTAGTAAATGATGTTTCAGAAAGAGAATACCAAATGAAAGCAGCAGGAGGTCAGTGGATAAGAGGTAAAGGATTTGATACTTCGTGTCCAGTTGGTCCATGGTTAGTAACGAGAGATGAAGTAAGAAGAGTGCAAGATCTTGATCTTTGGTTAAACCTAAATGGAAAAAGTATGCAAACAGGAAATACATCTACTATGATATTTGATGTAAAAACAATCGTTTCATATGTAAGTCATTATATGACTTTAGAGCCAGGTGATTTGATTGCCACTGGAACACCTCCAGGTGTTGGGGCAGGAATGAAGCCACAAAGATTTTTAAAGCATGGAGACGAAATGCATTTAGGAATAGAAAAATTAGGTGAGCAGTGTCAAAAAGTTATTAAATGGAAGTAAAACATAAGCCTAAAGTTTTCATTCATTCTTGGTTATCTGATGATCTTTTATCTAGATTAGAAAAAGATTTTGATATAGATCATCATGATACTACAGAGAGTATTCTATCAGGTAATCAACTTTTGGATAGAGTAATTAATGTAGAAGGAATATTAGTTCAGTCAGCTCTAATAGATAAGACATTAATACAATCATTTTCCAATTTAAAGATTGTAAGTAATGTTGGTGTAGGTTTTGATAATATAGATGCAAACCTTTGCACGAAAATGGGTATACAAGTAACTAATACTCCAGGAATTTTGAATGATGCAGTTGCTGATATGTCTATGGCGCTCTTGTTAGCTATAGCAAGAAGAGTTCCCGAAGGAGATCGGATTGTAAGATCAGGAGGGTTTAAAGCCAATTTCTATCATCTTTTATGGGGTGCAGATTTAAAAGGTGAAAATTTAGGTATTATAGGTATGGGGAGTATAGGTCAAGATGTAGCTAAAAGAGCTTTACCATTTGGTTTAAATATTAAATACCATAATAGAAATAGGTTGAGTAAAGTTATTGAGTCGACTTTAAATGCAGAATGGATGCAATTACAAGATTTACTAAAATCTTGTAGATTTATAGTAATACTTTGTCCTTTAACAAATGAAACAAAACACTTAATTACGATTAAAGAATTTGAAAATATGAAAAAAGATAGTTTTTTAATAAATATAGCTCGTGGCCCAATTGTTAAAGAAAGTGATTTGATAATAGCTTTAGAGAGTAAATTAATTTCAGGATGCGCACTTGATGTATATGAATTTGAACCTAATTATGATATAAGGTTATCTAAAATGGATAATGTTGTTTTAGCTCCACATGCAGGAAGTGCAAGTGTAAAAGCGAGAACAGGAATGGTAGAACTTGCTGCAAAAAATATTGAAAATTTTTTTCTTAAAAATGACGTATTGAATCCAGTAAATAAAATAAAATAAGAGGCATATTATGGCTTATACTATTGATTTAACAGGAAAAATTGCATTGGTTACAGGTGGTGCATCAGGGATAGGTTATGCAATAGCTGAAGGTTTTAAAGAAGCAGGTGCAGAAGTGATTGTAACGGCTAAATCAGAGGAAAGTTTAGAAAAATGTAATGAAAAAACTAAATTTGGAATTATAAAAAAGTATAAACTGGACGTAACAAATGATATTTCAATAGAAAAAATTTTTGATGAAATAGATGATTTACATATTTTAGTAAATAATGCAGGTATAGTTAAAAGAGGACTAGAATATAGAATAGAGCATTTTGCAGACGTAATTAATACTAATTTGATGGGTGTGATGAGAATGAGTCATGAAGCTCTTCCAAAGTTGGCTTTAACGCATGGTAATATTATAAATATAGCTTCAATGTTCTCTTTTTTTGGTTCCCCTATGTCTCCAGGTTATACTGCTTCTAAAACAGGTTTAGTAGGCCTCACAAAAAGCTTAGCAAATGGATGGAGCCAATATCACGTTAGGGTAAATGCCATTGCTCCAGGGTATATAGAAACAAAGCTTACAAAGCCACTACAAGAAGAAGAAAGAGAAAAAATAACAAATAGAACAGCAATGAAAAAGTGGGGAGTTCCAGAAGATATAGCTGGAGCAGCAGTTTATTTAGCTAGTGATAGAGCAAGTTACACTACAGGCACTACTATTACAGTAGACGGGGGTTATAGTATTACTTAATTCCGAATCCATTAGATTTTCTTGCAAAACCATCAAATAGGTTCAACATTCTTTCTCTCCAATGCCAGAGAACATCATTTTTTTCTAGTAATTGTTTTGGACTAGTATTTCTAGCCCACATAAAAAAACCAAATAAGATATAATCACAATACATAGGTTTAGATCCCGTAAAAAAATTATTATTTCTTATTACTTTTCTAAAAGGGTTAAGCTCCTTTTGTAGAATTGGAATATATTTGCTGCTTTCTAAGTCTACTTCTTCAATAGTTTTATTTAAAATTTTTTCTCTGGTCTCTCTAAAATATATTTTGTCCTCAGGCTGTAAAACTTTGTAAACATCTCCAACAATAATTCTAGCGAGAATACCTATGATTTTTGTGTCTAGCATCTGATTAATGATACTTGTGAGATTCATATTTTCAGCACCACGAAACAAAGAAGGTTGATTGGGATAAGTTTTTTCTAAATATTCTGCTATTTTTAGCGATCCTCCAGTCCAATTGTCATCATCTTCTAACACCGGAACTGTATTAAACCCTTTATGACTGATTAAGGATTTATCTGAAAATTTTACCTGAATTCTTTTAACACCTTTATAAAGATCTTTATGATTTAGAGACATTAGAATTCGCCAACAATAAGGACTAAAATATTGTTCATTAATTGCGTCCAGTTCATATAGAATCATTGTAAATAACTTTCTTTTTTTTAGGAATTAATTATATATAAGCATAATTGAGGTAATTTTAACAAAAAAATGTTGTAATTAATATTATGAATTATAATAAATATTTTACTGAAGCATTAAATTCTCTAAAAAATGAAGGCAGATATAGAGTTTTTAATGACATAAAAAGAACATTAGGAAACTTTCCTAACGCTATACACTATTCTGATTCTGAAGAGAAAGAGGTTTCAGTATGGTGCTCTAATGATTATCTTGGCATGGGCCAAAATAAAAAAGTCTTAAATGCAATGCATGAAGCCATTGATTCCGCGGGAGCCGGTTCAGGAGGCACTAGAAATATTTCTGGTACTTCTCATTATCATGTTTTATTAGAAAATGAATTAGCCGACCTTCATAATAAAGAAGGTGCTCTCTTATTTACTTCTGGCTATATTTCTAATGAAGCATCACTTAGTACAATAGCCTCTATATTACCTGATTGTGTAGTGTTATCAGATGAATTAAATCATGCTTCTATGATACAGGGTATAAGAAATAGTAAAGCAGAAAGATTTATATTTAAACATAATAATCCTGATCACTTAGATAAAATCTTAAAAACTATTCATCCTGAACGTCCTAAACTAGTTGCTTTTGAATCTGTTTATTCTATGGATGGAGATATAGCACCTATAAAAGAATTGTGTGAGGTTGCTAAAGCAAACAATGCTCTTACCTATCTAGATGAAGTGCATGCTGTAGGTATGTATGGACCGCGAGGAGGCGGTA
>JAQWRB010000047.1 GCA_029243935.1 Alphaproteobacteria bacterium | reverse complement strand
TAACTTACCGGCATAGATTAAGTAAGCATCACGCCATTGTTTAGCTTTTCGTATTGAGCCACAATAATGTCCAATTTCAGCATATTTTTCTCCTATATTATAATCAAAATTTTTACCTATAGGTTCTATACCTTTAACTCTATCTGCTTTATAGAAATTATAACATCCGTCATTTCCTCCTCCGTCTACTGTGGCAATTATAGCAGTGTCCAATTCTGATTGATAGAACGCTCCAATAGCATGTCCGTCTTGATGGTATACTTCTTTCAATTTATTAGCTTTAAAAAATTGAACTATTTTGTTTTTATTTCCTAATTTGGTAGTTAGTGTTCTTGTATCATCTTGATTACAGATTAAATAATCAAACTTATCAGCTCTATATTTAAAATTAAAATATTTTAATATATTTTGTATTGCTTTTAGAGGAAGGTGAGTAGGGTAGTACCATAGTAAACCAGCATTCTTTATATTGGTAAATCTTTCTATCTCTACGACTTCGAGAACTATTCCATCTCTTGCTAAAGTAATAGATGCGTTATGGCCACAGTAAATAGATATATCAAACATATTTTACTATTTGGTTTTTTATGTCAATATTGGCAAATGTTTCATACTCCTGTAATGTTCTTATGTTTCCGACTCCGTACTTACCTAAATCATTTCCCATAATTAATTTCCTTAATCTTTTCATTGCTGCTGTATGGTACTTATCAGCTATAATTTTTTCATTATTATTGAAATGTTTTTTTGGTACCTGAGGATGAGCACGGTGCCATGCTATTATTTGACTAGGAGTAAAAAAATCATACCCAAAAGTATAAGATCTAATAGCTAAGGCAAACTCTTCTCCAGTATAGTAATGCAGAGGATCTTGTTCTACCTCTTGTACCCATTCACCGGCTGTAAATATAAATCCTCCATATAGTAAAGATATACTTGTAGGCTTATATTTTATATCTATCTGATTGTTATACCCTCCATAATCAGGCCAAAAATCTTTGGAGATAAATTTTATTTTAGGTATCTGTAAAATAGATAAATTTTGTTTTTCTTTAAACTCCAAATCTTTATTTAGTTTGTCATCTCTGGTATAGGCAGGAGGTAAGAAAGAAAGTAGAGGTTTTTTGATACCTTTTTCTTTTAAGTTACTGTAATCGCTAATTACTATTTTATCCCAATCCTGTATAAATCTAGTATGAGAATCTACCTGCAATGAATATGTCTGGTTGTTATAATTTTTCTGTGCTATATTTCTAGCCCAACACCCTCCTTTAGATTCAGAGTAATGAAACTTATTAATAGTAATATTATAATCCCCTACTAAATCGTCTATACACCCCTCTGAGGTTCCTATTTTTTCGTCATACTGTAAGCAAATAGAGAAATATAAGTTATTCGGATTATCAGATTTCTTGATACAGTCTAATATTGTATACTTAATTTCATAATCTAAATAACTTGCTATTGCTATGAAAATAGATTGATTCATCTTCTCAATTTTATTTCAAAATACTCTTCCAATTCTTCTAAACTCCTTTCATAACCTTCTTTAAATAACTCTTTATTTAATAGTTCACTAGAAGAATCCTCGATTAAATACTTATTATTATGTTCTCTGTAAGGAATATCAGAAGAAGTTTTAAAGTTGTAATTATGCCATATACTAGCTTCAGAACATACTTTTAAATTCCATCCTTTTAGAAAACTAATGAAAGTTTGGAAATCTTCTTCTCCGTTAAATCTAATATTATCTGGTAGTACTACTTCTTTAGCCCAAGTTGTTCTGGTGAATAGAAATCCTGCTGCTGCCCATTTTGTATCAAACGGTTTAGTATCTTTCCATGATTCATAATTTTCAGCAATACATCTATTATCTGTTTTTGAATCTTCGGTTAAAAATTTTCTTATTCGTAAAGGTGCATTATAAGCTAGCTCTAAATACTTTTCTCCAATATCAGGAATATCGAAATGATTTGGATAAGTAGTGATAATAGCTTTTGGATCTTCTAAAGAATTAAGTTGATTGATTAATATTAAATCCCAATTTTTTTTAAATCTAGTGTGAGAATCAACTTGTAAAAAATATGTTTCGTCAGTAATTTCTTTTTTAATTTTATTTCTTGAAACTACTACTCCCTTAGCTTGCTCTTTTGGTGTATATAAAACTATAAGTTTATTATATTTTATCTCTAATAATTTATTTAGCTGCTCTTGTGTATCCTGTAAATTAACACAGACAGTTACTCTATTTACATCAGAAACTTTTTCATACAGGGATTTTAAAGTGTCGATGATTTGAGTATCGCAATAACTAGCTATAGAAACGAAAATACTACTTTCATTATAATCCCAAGCATCTTTATACTCTCTTGACCAATTAGCTACAAAGCCTTTGTCTGTTCTAAAATAAGTTTGATCATTTTCTTCAAACGGTTCAGTATTTATAATGAAGTTTTTATCTTTTATATCGCTCATCAAACCTCTCATTCTGTAAATGTAAGAGGAGAGAGTTGATAACTTATTACCTATAAATTTTATAGCTCTAGTACAAATTAATTGTTCTATAATAGGTATCCAATTATTATTGTATCCTAAGTGTTTGAGTTTAGATTTAAGATCACTGTAAAAGGTTACGTTATAATGTTCTTT
>JAQWRB010000008.1 GCA_029243935.1 Alphaproteobacteria bacterium | reverse complement strand
GATAAAGAAGCTTTATTTAAAGTAAGTTTTATATCTAGAGCAAGGAAACTTGGATTTTCTGTTGATGAATGTTCTTCTTTAATAAAGTTATTTAATGACAATAACCGACATAGTTCAGAAGTTATTAAAATTGCAAAGATTAAAAGAAATAAATTAAATGACCAGATTGAAGAATTACAAGATCTAAAAAAATCATTAGATTGGTTAATTAAAAAATGTCCGGGAGATGATAAGCCTAATTGTCCTATTTTAGATGAATTATCTAGTTAAAAATAAAATAATTATTATTTGTTAGGATGGTGCCCTCAGCAGGACTTGAACCTGCACGCCAAAAGAGGCCACGGATTTTAAGTCCGTTATGTCTACCAATTCCATCATGAGGGCTTATTTATTTATATTTTTTTCCTATTAAAATTGTTGCTCCTTCTGCAGAAGTTTTTTCTGAATGTTGTTGTTTCGCATCTACAGCAAGATAATCACCAGGATTACAAATATGATTTATTTTTGTATCATTTACAATAAATTGGCCTTTTATGACACACGCATAGGCACTAAAATCATGGGTATGAACATCAGTATTTAAGTTAGGTTCAATTTCTTTCAGTATAATATCTGAATATCCTAGATCAGAGATTTTTTTTACTTCATTATTATAAGATTCTAATAAATTATTTTTCATATTTAATCCTTCTCCCTTATATAATATTTTATACCAACTTGTTATTAATGGTGCCGACTGCCGGGATCGAACTGGCCACCTGATGATTACAAATCAACTGCTCTACCAAATGAGCTAAGTCGGCATTATTATTAATAATGGCCTTAGTATAAAAATATCATACTATCTTTTATACAAAAACCATAAAAATACAAGATGCATATGATTTTTTTTAAGTTCTATTAATTTCATATAATGTAATTGCTAAAGCGACTGATACATTAAGACTTTCAATAGAGCGTGTAATATTAATTTTTGCTGTAAAATCACAATTATTTTTTACAAGGTCACGTAATCCTTTTCCTTCACTTCCCATTACAATTCCAATGTTTTCAGAGAATATCTCTGTATTCTCAGATAATTCTTTTAAAGTTTTATCAGCTAGGGCTTCTAAACCTATAGTCCAAAAATTATATTTTTTTAGTTTATTTATAGTTTGCGCTAGGTTTGCAACTTTAAATAAAGGCATAAACTCTAGAGCACCTACCGCTGCTTTTGCCATTATAGAGTTTTCATTTGGAGAATTTTTTTCTAAAGTAATGATTCCTGTAGCGGAGAAAGCACTTGCTGATCTAATTATAGCTCCAATATTTTGAGCATCAGTAATTTGATCTAGTATAATAAAGGTTTGTTTATTATTTTTACTATTTTCTAAATAATTATTTAAATTATTTTTTTCTAAAGGCTTTACTAATAATGCTATTCCTTGATGTGTATTAGAATTATCTGTTAATTTAGATATTTCTGACCTCATCATTATATCAGTCTTGATTTGTAAACCATTTAATTCAATTATAGAAAAGTTTTCTTTAGTTATGATAAGACGATATTTGATTCTTTTAGAATTTTTAAGTGCAGATTCTACAGCGTGTTTTCCGATAATCCAATAATTATAGTTGTTATTCTTAGTCTTTTTATTATCCATGTTTATCTTTTTGTTTTTATAATTTTAATGAGTACTTTTGTAGTTATACCTTACAGAGTTTAATGCACAATCAATTAAATTTTTTATTTAGTGATCCATTCTTATTTATATTATGTACACAATACGGTTAAATTTTAATTATAAATATTATAATTAATCTATAACTAATTTTTTTTAAATATATCACTTTTAAGGGGAACATAATGAAAGTATTAAAGGGCTTATTTATAGCCATGTTTTTTTCTGTATCAATAGCTAGTGCAGGTCATCACGAAGAAGAAAACTCATACATGCTGCAGGCATTAGAAAAAACAGGACAACATACTATACTAATATCAGCGATAAAGGCTGCAGGTTTAGAGAAACTATTTACTGAGCAAAGTAAGGTTCCAAGAACTTTATATGCTCCAAATGATGAGGCCTTTAAAAAATTACCAGAGGCTTTGAGCGATGAGTTTTTTGTAAAAAATAATAAAAAAGCTATTAGAAAGCTTCTACTTAATCATGTATTTGCAGGAGCACATTCTGGAGATAACGTTAAATCTTCAGGCACATTAACTGTAAATCTAGATGGGAAAATTCTAAAGATTTATCAAGGAGACGATTTATATGTTAAAGATATGGTGATTACTGAAAATGATATTTTAGTTGATAATGGTGTTATTCATTCAATTGAATGTGTCATGTTCGTTCAGCCAAGCGTTGAAGATAGCAGGCTAGATTTGGAAACTAGAAATAAGTTTTCTATGACTTCTTGCTGCATGAGAAGTGCTTTAGAAGTTGAGGCTTTTTTATCTGACGTTAAATAAAGTTTAATCTAGAATGGCTAGATTATGTTCTAGCCATTCTAGATTATTAGATTTCTGTTTTTGATTGTAATTTAATAAAATATTCAGCATCTATTATAACTAAAGGTTTTTTATTATTAATTTTTATTACTACTAAAGGCTCTAAATTGTTAGAATTAACGACAGCCTGTTCATATGCATCCAGTAAATATTTCATTCTTTCCTGATTTTTACATTCTATTGAATATGGAAATACTTCTTTAGCTTTATCTGAAAGTTGAACGTCTTCACCAGGTCTTCCCATTCTAATAGATAGGACATCTTTGTTCGATAAAATAGGAAAATATTTTAATATTAAATTACAAACATGTTTTTGTAATCTTTTGCCTTTTGCTTTTCTTGTTGCAGTATTCATTATTATTCCAATGCTAATATTACTAGAATGTAATAAAGTTATACTAAAAATAACTTTTTATATATTTGAAATTTAAAAAGTATTTGATATGATATCGTTTATTTGATTTTAAGAGTTATGGAAAGACCGTAATATGGACTTTAATCTAAATGAACAACAACGTGCGCTAACAGAAACAGTTAGAAAATTTGCAAAAAAAGAACTTCCTGATATAGCGAATGAAATTGAAAAAAATGATAAACCTCCTGGAAGAGATGTATTAAAACGATTTGCAGAATTAGGATTTTTAGGTGTTAATCTTCCTACAGAATTTGGTGGGGCAGGCCTTAGTCATTTTGATGCTGTTTTAGTATTGGAGGAAATAGCTAAAATCTCAATAGCCGTAGCTTTTCCTATATTTGAATCTAGCTTTGGTCCTGCACTAGCTATTTCAAGTTTTGCGCCAATAGAGCTTAAAAATAATATTTTACCAAAAGTATGCAGCGGAGACATGGTAATAGCTGTTTCTATGTCAGAACCAAATGCAGGATCAGCACTTACAGACTTGGTCACAAAAGCTGAAGTCAAGCAGGACAAAATAATTTTAAATGGACAAAAAAGATGGTGCTCTGGAGCAGGTCATGCTGATGCTTATGTTGTTTATAGCCGAATGTCTGAAGAAAAAGGAGCAAAAGGAATAGGGGCTGTTTTATTAGAAAAAAACACAAAAGGATTTTCTTTTGGAAAACCAGAAAATCATATGGGCTTCAGAGGAGTTCCAAGTGCGGACATGTATTTTGATAATGTAGAAATTCCCTTAAAAAATATTATTGTTCCTGCTGGAGGATTTAAAAAATTAATGGAAGCATTTGATTTAGAGAGATGTGGTAATACAACTATGAGTTTAGCTTGTGCTCAATCATCTTATGACTATGTTCTAAATTATGTCCAAGACAGAAAGCAATTTGGGAAACCTATTATTGATTTTCAAGCTGTTCAATTACAGTTGGCAGAGATAAAGATGAAGCTTGATGCGTCTAGATTGTTACTTTATAGAGCTGTTGTAAATGCAGATAAAGATTTGCCATCCATAGCAGAGAGCTCAATAGCAAAATGTTTTGCAAATGAAATAGCTAGAGAAGTAACAGGAAAATGTGTTCAATTAATGGGAGGCTACGGTTATTCTAAGGAATATCCTATAGAGCAAAAGATGCGAGATGCTTGGGGATGGGGAATAGCAGGTGGCTCTATAGATATTCAAAAAACTAATATAGCATCTGCTTTAATAGGAAGACGTTTTAATCAAAGAAATTAATATATAAGGATCATATTATGAGCCAAGTTTTGCCTTTAGAGGGGGTTAAGGTTTTAGATTTAACAACTGTAATTATGGGCCCTTTTACAACTCAAGTTTTAGGTGATTTTGGAGCTGATATTATTAAAATTGAAGATCCAGATGGAGATATGACAAGAGATATTGGACCAAGTAAAACATCTAAAATGTCTTCTATGTTTCTTGGTGTTAACCGAAATAAAAGAAGTTTAGTCTTAAATTTGAAAAAACCTGAAGCAAAAGTAGCTCTTTGGAAATTAATAGAAGGTGCTGATATTATCGTCCATAATATTCGACCTCAAAAAATAGCAGCTTTGGGCTTTGACCCAGATACAGTTTTATCTAAAAACCCAAAAATTATTTATGTTGGTCTTCATGGTTATAGAGAAGATGGTCCTTACGGAGGACTACCTGCTTTTGACGATGTTATTCAAGGGCAATCTGGTATTGCAGGTGCATTTGAAACAAGAGATGGAAAGGCTTCATTAGTGCCTACTGTGATGGCTGATAAAAGTGTTGGACTTATGGCGAGCACAGGTTTATTAGCAGCCTATATTCAGAGATTAAAAACAGGAAAAGGCAGCTATTTAGAAGTTTCTATGTTTGAAGGTATGGTAGGATATACATTAATAGAACATCATTATGGTGCTACATTTGCGCCTCCTTTAGATCAAATTGGTTATCCTAGGGCATTATCTCCAAATAGAAAACCTTATCAATCTGCAGATGGATATATTTGTATTTTGCCATATACTAATCAACAATGGATTAATTTTTTCAAGATTATTAAAAGACCAGAATTACTAAAGGATAAACGCTATTCATCTGTAAAAGAACGATCTAAAGATATTAATTTTTTATATGAGATTGTTGGTCAAAGCATTATAAATAAAACGAATAAAGAATGGACTGAGTTGCTAAAAAAGTATGAAATTCCTCATGGACTAGTAAATAGATTAGAGGATTTAAAAGATGATCCACATTTAAAAGAATTAAATTTCTTTAGGCCTTATAATCACCCCACTGAAGGAGCTTTGGAAGTGCCAGATTCTGCTTTTAGGTTTAATAGAGAATCCTTGCCAGTTAGAAGGCATCAGCCAAAATTAGGAGAGCATTCCAATGATATTTTAAAAGAAGCAGGTTTTAAAGATGATGAAATTATTAAAATACTAAATCATTAGTATATGTAATTATTAGTATTAAACTATAATAATAATTTAGGTGGATATATTAATTTTATTTAGCATAATAATAATTATGTGTAATTATTAATGATAATTAGGATATTTAATGAAACATAATATAGAGGCTGAATACCCTGAAGAGTATAAAAAAATAAAAAGCTTAGGTTATGAGACTGTAGAGAAAAGAAAAATATTACCTAATTTAGACACAGGCATTCATTTTCATCCATTTACTACCTGTATGATTATATTAAAAGGTTCAATTGTATTAAAGGAGGATTCTAAAAAGGTGATTTTATATCAGTGGAGGGAAATAAAGCGCATGATGAAAAAACGGATATAAGGGGGCAACTGTACTTTATGGAAAAAAGTTTAGTGGAAATAAGCGTAACTTAGCTCTAGTAGATGATAGTTTAAATACATTATATTTGGGAGATAATAATAAAGTAATATCTTTAATTACAAAGACTCCCGTTTCACATATTTTACATTATATAAACAATACTATTCAGAAATTTGGCATAGGCAGGATGATATTTTAAATTTAATACCTAAAAAATATGGTAGCAGAAGTACTGTTATAAATCTTATTAATGATGGAGTTGATCGAGAGTATATTATAAAAAAAACAACTCATTTGGATA